>DAIEEM010000015.1 GCA_027325905.1 Rhodocyclaceae bacterium | reverse complement strand
CTGCCGGTGGTGACGTCGGCGAGCAGCGGCGCAGCGGAGCTTATCGCGCCGAACGTCAATGGCGCCATCTGCGATGCCCTCGACGTCGAGGCCCTGGCCCGCCACCTCGACGCGCTGTGCGCGGCGGGCGTCGCCAAGGGCATGGGGGAGGCGGCCCGCGAGGCCGTGGCGGCGCTCGGTTCCGCCACCATGGCTGAGAAGCTTTCCGCGCTATACCGCGCCTTGGCCGCATGAAGACGCAATCCCATCCCGCCGGGAGCAAGCCATGACACGCTGGCTGACGCTTTTCCTGTTTGCGTTGAAGGCCCGATTGCAGTTGCGCGCCAAGATTTCGCTTGCCGCCAGCATCAAGTTTCCCGCCTTCGTCCGCCTCGGCCGGGGGTGCATTTTGCGCACCGGCGTGGTTGTCGATGCCCCCGGGCCGGGGCTGCTTGTGCTCGGCGACGGCGTGCAGTTGAATCGCGGCGTTTATCTCGGGGCATTCGGCGAGCGCTTCGAGATCGGGGCGCGTACCCAGTTCAACCGCAACGCCCTGGTCGATGGGCGCGGTTCGATCCGCATCGGCAGCGACGTATTGGTCGGACCCGGTGCGCAACTCATTTCCTATCGGCATAATTTCGACCGCATCGACATTCCCATCAACCGCCAAGGAATGGAAGGGCGCGAGATCGTGATCGACGATGACGTCTGGATTGGCGCCGGCGCCATCGTTCTGGCGGGCGTACGCATAGGCCGAGGTTCCATTGTCGGCGCCGGGGCAGTGGTGACGCGATCCTGCCCGCCGTTTTCCATCGTTGCCGGCGTACCGGCCCGCCTCATCGGCACCCGCGGAAAAGACCATGGCGCGCCTGATTCCGCCGAACCGCGCAGCGAGGCTTATGACGGGAACCCGCCTTCAGGCGCGGATTGAGGCATAGTCCATCGGCTATAATTCCCGGCTTATTTTGCGAGCCTCCGTCCGCGCCGCGCGCCCATGACCGTCACCCTGACCAGTCGCCAGCTCTATTTCCGTCTTCTGGGGTACGTGCGGCCGTACTGGAGGGTGTTCGGTTTCGGCATCCTCGGCATGGTGGCGCTGGCGGCCACCGAGCCGCTCTTTCCGGCACTGATGAAGCCGCTGCTCGACAAGGGCTTCACCGGCAAGCCGCGCCCCGACCTCTGGCTTGCGCCGCTCGCCATCATCGGCATCTTCGTTCTGCGCGGCGTGCTCTCCTATGTCTCGGCCTACCTGATGTCGTGGGTCACCAACCGCGTCATCATGGACCTGCGCGTGGTGATGTTCGACCGCTTGCTCACCCTGCCGACGCGCTTTTACGACGATCAGAGTACCGGCGCGCTGATCTCCAAGGTCACCTATGACGTCGCCAACGTTACCAGCGCCGCGACGACGGTGCTCACCGTCACGCTGCGCGACTCGCTTTCCATCGTCGGCCTGCTGGCCTGGCTGTTCTACCTCAACTGGCAGTTGACGCTGGTGGCGCTGGCCATCGGCCCCGTCGTCGCCGTCGTCGTGCGCCTGTTCTCGACCCGCCTGCGCAATGCCAGCCGCGATGCGCAGAGGGCGATGGGCGACATCACGCACGTCCTCGAAGAAGCCGTCGGCGGCCATCGCGTCGTCAAGATCTTCGGCGGCCAGGCCTACGAGGCCGAGCGTTTTCGCGCCGTCAACCAGCGCCTGCGCGGCAGCAACATGCGCCAGTCCATCGCCGCCTCGGCCACCGTGCCCATCGTCCAGTTGTTCACCGCCGTAGCGCTGGCCATCGTCATCTATGTCGCGTTGCTGCAGTCGTCCTCGGCGCAGACCACGGTCGGCGGCTTCGTCTCCTTCATCACCGCGATGCTGATGCTGCTGGCGCCGCTCAAGCACCTGACGGACGTCACTGCGCCATTGCAGCGCGGCTTGGCCGCCGCGGAAAGCACGTTCGAACTGCTCGACGAAACGCCGGAAGACGATTCCGGCAGCCGCAGCATCGCACGCGTGCGCGGCAACCTGGTCATCGAAGAGGCGCGCTTGTCCTATCCCGGCGCCGAACGACCGGCCATCGACGGCATCACGCTCGGCATCGCCCCCGGCGAAACGGTGGCGCTGGTTGGCGCTTCGGGCAGCGGCAAGACCACGCTGGCCCACCTGATCCCGCGCTTCTACCATCTCGACGGCGGCCGCATCCTGATCGACGGCGAGCCGGTGGAATCGCTGACGCTCGCCAGCCTGCGCGCCAACATCGCGCTGGTAAGCCAGGACGTGGTGCTGTTCAACGACACGGTGGCCGCCAACATCGCCTACGGCATGGCGGCCGGCGCCGCCCGCGGCGAGATCGAGGCCGCGGCGCGCGCCGCCTCCGCCCACGAATTCATCATGGCCATGCCGATGAAATACGATACGCCGGTGGGCGAAAACGGCGTCAAGCTTTCCGGCGGCCAGCGCCAGCGCATCGCCATCGCCCGCGCGTTGCTGAAGGATGCGCCCATCCTCATCCTCGACGAGGCCACCTCGGCCCTCGATTCCGAATCCGAGCGCCAGGTGCAGGCCGCCCTGGAGACGCTGATGAAAGGCCGCACCACCTTGGTCATCGCCCACCGCCTGTCGACCATCGAGCGCGCCGACCGCATCGTCGTCCTGGAAAAAGGCCGCATCGTCGAAAGCGGCCGCCATGCCGAACTGCTGGCAAGGGGCGGCGCGTATGCGCGTTTCCATCAACTGCAGAAGGCCGAGCAGGGCGCCGATGTGCGGCATTAGCGGCTTTTGGACGCGCCGGCACTTCGCCGCCGACGTGCTGCCGGCAATGACGCGCCTGCTCGCGCACCGCGGGCCCGACGCGGAAGGTTTTTTCGAGCGCGGGCCCGTCCACCTCGGGCATCGACGGCTGGCCGTGATCGATCCGGCCGGCAGCCACCAGCCGCTGCTGTCCGCCGACGGCAAGATCGCGCTGGTGTTCAACGGCGAAATCTACAATTTCCGCGCCTTGCGCGCCGAACTGCAAGAGCGCGGGTGCCGCTTCGCCACCGCCGGCGACAGCGAAGTGCTGCTGCATGCCTGGCGCATCTACGGTCCGGCCATGCTGGAAAAGCTCCGGGGCATGTTCGCCTTCGCCCTGTGGGACGAAGACAAGCAAAGCCTGTTTCTGGCGCGCGACCACATCGGCGTCAAGCCGCTGCATTACGCCTGGGACGGCACGACCCTGGTGTTCGCTTCCGAAATCAAGGCGGTGCGGGTGCACCCGGCCGTGTCGCGCGACATCGACGTCGGCGCCCTGGGCCTGTACCTCGAATGCCAGTTCATTCCCGCCCCCGGAACCATCTACCGCGCCATCCGCAAGCTCGAAGCCGCGCACGCCATATTGCTGGAAAACGGCGTCCTGAAACAATGGCGCTACTGGTCGCCCGATTACCGCCACAAGCAAACCTTGAGCGACGACGAGGCCGTGGCGGCCCTGGACCGCGAACTGCGCGCTTCCGTCGAGGCCATGCTGGTCGCCGACGTGCCGCTGGGCGCCTTCGTCTCCGGCGGCGTGGATTCCTCCCTGATCGCCGCCATCATGACGTCGCTGCGGCAACAGCCGGTGGAAACCTTCAATCTCGGCTTTCTCGGCGACGTCGCCGGCTCCGAACACCGGCAGGCCGAGCAAGTGGCGCGGCATATCGGCGCCCGCCATCACGCGCTGATGATCGCGCCCGCCGACGTCCTCACCGCCTATGACGAATGGATCGACGTCTTCGACGAGCCGTTCGGCGACCAGGCGGCGCTGCCGACCCTGCTGCTGGCCAAGCTGACGCGCCGGCACGTCACGGTTACGCTCACCGGCGAAGGCGCCGACGAGGTCTTCGGCGGCTATTCCAACTACTGGAAGCGCGTGCGCGACGAACGGTTGACCGGCATTCTTGGCCATCGCCTGTCGCCGCTGCCGTGGCTGCTGCGCCGCCTGCCGGCGCAACTGCGCAAGGACCGGCTGCTGCGCGCGCTGTCCGAACCGTTAAACCGCCGTTACCGCACCATCCCCAACGTCTTCGACGCCAGTTCGCACCAGGCCTTGTTCCATCCGCGTTTTTTCGGCCAGCTCGACGCGGACCTCGGCGATTACGCCGCGCGGCACTTCGACGAGTGCAACGCCACGAACTACGTCGACAAGCTGATGCATGTGGACTCCAGCCTGTGGCTGCCCGACGACCTGCTCGTCAAGGTCGACCGCGCCACCATGCGCCATTCGCTCGAAGCGCGCGTGCCCTACCTCGACCATCGCTTCGTCGAATTCTGCGCCACGCTCGACCCGGCCTTAAAAGTGCGTGGCCGCACCGGCAAGTGGCTGCTCAAGCGCGTGGCGGAGAAGTACCTGCCCCACGACATCGTCCATCGCGGCAAGCAGGGCTTCGTCATGCCCCTGTCGGAATGGATCGACGGCGCGCTCAAGGGCGAGATCGAGCGCACACTCGACGCCCAGGCGCTCGGCCGCCGCGGATTGTTCCGCCCGCAAGCCTTGCAGCGCCTGCTCGCCGAACACCAGCGCGGCCGCCGCAATCACGCCGGGCGCTTGTGGGCGCTGATGGCGCTGGAACGCTGGTTCGTCCGCCACGAGCCCGATTTCCGCCTGGCATGAAGCCGCTGTCGATACTCCATAGCGAATCCTCGACCGGCTGGGGCGGCCAGGAAATCCGTATCCTCACCGAGATGGCCGGATTCATGCGGCGCGGACATCGCGTGCATCTGCTGACGCCGCCGGGCGCGGAAATTTTCGCCGCCGCGCAGGCGCGCGGCATTCCCGTCAGCGCGCTGCCGATGGTGAAGAAGACCGTTCCGGCGCTGCTGGCGATGCGCCGCTGGCTCGTGCGCCACGGCGGCGAATTCGACGCCATGAATACGCACAGCTCGACCGATAGCTGGCTGGCGGCGCTGTCCTGCGCGAGCTTGCGCGCGGCGCCGCCGCTCGTGCGCACGCGTCATGTGTCCACCGCCGTCAACCGCGGCGCCGCCACGCGCTGGCTCTACCAGCGCGCCACCGCGCACATCGTCACCACCGGCGCGGCGTTGAAGGACCAACTGGCGCGCGACAACGGCTTCGATGCCGCGCGCATGAGCTCGGTGCGCACCGGCATCGACCTCGACTATTACCGCCCGCTCGACCGGGCGCAGTGTCGCGCCACACTGGGCGTCGCGGAGCGGCCGACGCTGGGCATACTCGCCACCCTGCGCGACTGGAAGGGCCACGACGTCCTGCTCGACGCCTGGCTGCTGCTGCAAAAGGATTTCCCCGCCTGGCAATTGCTGATCGTCGGCGACGGCCCGCGCCGCGCCCACCTCGAGAGCCGCGTGGCGGCGCTGGGGCTCGCGGCCGCGGTGCGCTTCGTCGGCAACCGGGACAACGTACCGGAGTGGCTGGGCTGCCTCGATTTATTCACGCTGCCGTCGTGGGGCGACGAGGGCGTGCCGCAAGGCGTGATGCAGGCGATGGCTTGCGGCCTGGCCGTGGTGTCGACCCCGGTCGGGGCGATCCGCGAAGCGGTGGCGGCAGACGTCACGCGCCTGCTGGTGCCGCCGCGCGACGCCGCCGCGCTGGCCGCCGCCTTGGGTCGCCTGATGGGCGACGCGAGTCTGCGCCGGACGATGGGCGCCGCCGGACTTGCTTACGCCCGCGACCGATTCGGCATCGACGCCATGCTCGACAAGATGGAAGACGTGTTCCGCCGGGTGCTGGAGGAGCGCGCCTGATGTGCGGCATCGCCGGCTTCTTCGGCACAGCGCCGCGCAGCGCGCAAACGGCCGCGGCGATGCTTGCGGCCTTGCGGCAGCGCGGCCCCGATGCCCAGCATGCCGTCACCTGGGACCGGGACTTCCATCGCGGCGACGGCCCCGCCCACCATGCGCTGCTGCATGCGCGCCTGGCGATCATCGATCCGCGCCCCGAGGCCGACCAGCCGATGAGCAACGACGACCAGTCCGTATGGCTCTGTTACAACGGCGAGGTGTACGGCTGGGGCGCCGATGCGGCGGAACTGCGACGCCAGGGATACGCCTTCCGTACCCGCTCGGACACCGAATTCATCCTGCGCGGCTACGAGGCCTGGGGCATCGACCGGCTGCTGCCCAAGCTGCGCGGCATGTTCGCCTTCGCCCTGCTCGATCTGCGCCATCGCAAGCTCTACCTGGTGCGCGACCGCCTGGGCGAAAAGCCGCTCGTCTATGCGCACGGCGACGCCGGGCTGGCCTTCGGCTCGCTGGTGCGCGCCGTGCTGCCGTGGCTGCCGCCGGAGCGGCGCGGATTCGACGCCGACGCCATCGACGCTTACCTCGCACATCGCTACATCCCGGCGCCGATGACGGTCTTCAGCGCCATTCGCCGCCTGGAAAACGGCCATTTGCTCGAATACGACATCGCGCGCAACACCGTGCAAAAGCGCCGCTACTGGGCGCCGCAACCGGCGGCAGGCGACTGGCGCGAGTTGCTCGACGAAGCCGTCGAACTGCGCACGGTGGCCGACCGCCCGCTCGGCATTTTCCTGTCCGGGGGCATCGATTCGAGCCTGGTGGCCTGCCGCCTTGCGGCGCGCGGGCACCGGGAGTTGCGCAGTTTTAGCGCCGCCTTCCCCGGTTCCGCCCTCGACGAGAGCGCGGATGCCGCGGCTTTCGCCGCCGACTGCGGCCTGCCCAACACGGCGATTTCCATTCCCGGCAGCATCGCCGCCGATTTCGCGCGCATCGTCGCCGACCTCGACGAGCCTTTCGCCGATCCGTCGAGCTTTCCCACCTGGTATCTGGCCGGCGCGACCAGCGCATCGGTCAAAGTGGTGCTGGGCGGCGACGGCGGCGACGAACTCTTCGGCGGCTACAAGCGCATCGCCAAGCATTTGCGCGGCGCCTGGCGCGGCGGGCTGCGCCTGCCGCTGCCGATCATGCCCTCGACCTCCGCCAAAGGCGCGAGCAAATGGTTTGCGGAACTGGGGCTCGACTGGCAAAGCGCGTATGCGCTGCGCTTTTCGGGCTGCACCCCCGGACAACGCGCCTTCCTGCAACCGCAGCGCCCTCTGCGGCGCGCGCCCTGGTGGCGCGCGCCGGACACGACGGAAAATTCGCCGCTCAAGCAATTGCTGGCCTGGGACTACGCCAACTACCTGCCCGAATACATCCTGCGCAAGGCCGACCTCGTTACGCTGTGTCACGGCCTGGAACTGCGCGCCCCGCTGCTCGACCATCGTTTCGTCGAGGCCGTGCTGGCGCTGCCCGACGCGCAACGTTTCACGCGGCCGGCCAAGCGCCTGCTCGCCGACGCCTGCCCGCGCCTGGCGCCGCTGTTCGGCCGGCCCAAGCGCGGCTTCAATCCGCCGCTCGCCGGCTGGCTGCGCGACGACCTGGCGTCGCGCTTTCGCGGACTGGGCCGCCGCCTGCAAACTCTCAGCGACGGGCAGCTCGACGAGTCTGCCGTCGATGCGCTGGCGGCCCGTTACGGCCGCGAGGACAGCCTAGCCGAGCAGGTGCTGCAACTGCTGATCCTCGACGAGAGCCTGGCGCAATTGCGCGCACTGGCACAGGCGAACCACGCGTGAAGAGCCGCGCTCCCGCCCGCCTCGCCATCACCCTCGTCGGCGCCTTGAGACATCTGCTGCGCCGGCGCCTCGCCGCGCGTCCGCCGCAGCCCAAGCGCATCCTGATCGCGCATCAACTGCTGCTCGGCGACACCATCATGCTGACGCCGCTGATCGCCAAGCTGCGCCGCAACCATCCCGCTGCGGAGATTTGCCTGCTGGTGGCGCCGGCCTATGCGCCGCTGTACGCCGGGCGGCCTTACGGCGCGACCGCGCTGCCCTTCGACCCGCGCTCGCTGGCGAGCGTCATGGCGCTGATCCGCGCCGGCGGCTACAGAGGTTACGATTGGGCCCTGCTGCCCACCGAGAACCGCATGGGGTGGCTCGCACGCGCCTGCGGCGCGCGCTGGATCGCGGCTTTCGATGGCGAACCGGGGCGCTACAAGAACTTCCCGATCGACGAATTTCGCCCCTTTGCGCGGCAGCCCAAGGCCTGGGGCGAACTTGCCGCGGAGCTTGCCGACGGCGCGGCGCCGCCTCCCTATCGGCCCATCGACTGGCCGGCGCCGCCCGCCCGCGCTTTCCCCTTGCCGCCGGCGCCTTACGCGCTGCTGCACGTCGGTGCCAGCACGCCGCTCAAGCAGTGGCCGCCCGAGCGCTGGCGCCAACTGGCCGAATGGTTCGCGGCGCGGAACATCGCGGCGGCGTTGAGTTGCGGACGCGGCGAAGAACGTTTGATCGAGGCCATCGACCCGCACGGGACCTTCCCGCGCTATGCCGGCGATATCGACCTTGCCCAGATGTGGCAGTTGCTGGCGAGCGCGCGGCTGGTGGTTTGCCCGGACACCGGCATCACCCATATCGCCCACCTTGCCGGGACGCCGAGCGTCGTGCTCTACGGTCCCGGCAACCCTGCGCTGTTCGGAGGCGGGGAATTCTGGCGCGGGCATCGCGAAGAAGTCCTGTTCGAAGCGAACTTCCCCTGTCGCGACGAGAATGTGATATTCCGCCGCAGGCTGCCTTGGGGCGAACACTGCGGGCGCACGCCAAAAGCCTGCCGGCTGGCGCGCTGCATGGATGTCCTTTCGCTTGTCGATGCCATGGCCGCGTGCGCGCGACTTTTGTCGGCCGCCGCTCCGGAAGGAGGAGAGTAATGGCTTCGCAATTCCGCATTCCAATTCTTGCAAAGGGCTCCCATGTTCGACCCTAAACTGCTGTCGCGCTTGCTATCGAAGGCCGCCGTTCTTAGAAACTATCGCCTTGAGAGGGCGCTGAAATTGCCCTTTTGGATTCGCCTGGCGTTCAACCGCAACACGATACGCAAGGATATCCGCGCCGCATGGCCGGGCGCCTATGTCTTCGTCGATTACGGCGACTTCGCTTCTTTCGTCTACATACCGGCCCCGGTCGACGTGATGGGCGGACACCGGCTGTTGCATCCGTTCCGTCCGAGCCACTTCATCAAGGCGCTGGTAAAACGCGGAGACACGGTAATCGACGTCGGGGCGAACATCGGCGACTGGGCGCTTCCCGCCGCCCACACGGTCGGTGCCGAAGGACTGGTGCTGGCATTCGAGCCGACGCCTCGCGTCGCCGCGGCTCTCGGAAAATCCGCGCTGGCGAACCGGCTGAAGCAGCTAAAGATATTTCCCGTCGCGTTATCCTCGGCCGCAGGCGAAGTCGACTTTTCCGTAGAGCAGGAAAACACGGGCGGTTCGCGCCTGGGCAAGATTCCGGACGATCGGGAAAAGCTGTACTCCCACCTGCGGCACTTCAACCACATCAAGGTGCAGGCCCGCACTCTCGACGACGTAATCGGCGAGCACGACATCCATCGCGTCGATGTCATCAAGATCGACGTCGAGGGCAACGAACTGAGCGTGCTTGAAGGCGCGCAGGAAACGCTGAGAAGATTCAAGCCGGCGCTGTTTCTCGAAACCGGGTTGGAGGACGGCGACTCCCGCGAGCGGATGGCGGCGAAGCTCTCCAGCCTGGGATACGGTATCGTCGGCGTGTCGCTCGATGGCATCGGCATGGTCGACGCGACCTGGGACGACTACCGGCGGCGTTGCGGCGCCTTTGAAATCGGCCAGTCCGACATGTTGCTGATGGTCGCCGACTAGCGTCGGGCCGCCGCGCTATCCGGAACGGAGGAAATTCATGAAACGGATCCCGACCCTGCTGCCATTTGCGCTCTTCATCGTCGTCCTGCCTTTCCCCAACACGGTGGCATTGCGGTTGCTGTTGCTCGCCATCTGCTTCGGCGTCGCGCTCTGGCATTGGTGGCGCGTACCCGGCGCGCGCGCCGCGATTCCCTGCAAGGCCGCGCTGCTCGCCTGGTGGGGCGTGTGCATTGCGTCGCTGACCTATTCGGGCGATGTCGCTTACACGGCGAGCGAACTGAAGAACGAGCTTGGCTATACGATGATGGCGTTCTTCAGCTTCTTCGTGCTCGCCGCAGACCGCGCTACCGCGCTTTGGCTGCTCCGCGCCGTCGGCGCCGGATTTGCGCTGATTGGACTCTGGGCCGCGCTGGCGTGGGCGGCCAATGGCTTTGTCTGGGACGTCGCGGGACGCTATGGCGGGTTTGGGGTTTTCTCCGCCTATATCGTCACCGTCGTTCCGGTATTGGCGCTGCTATCCCTAACGGATCCGCAGGCGCGCGTTCGACGGTTCGCCGTGGGGCTGTTGGTCCTCGCCGTCTTCCTGGCCGTCATCGCCATGCAACGCGCCGCATGGCCGGCGCTGGCGGTGCAAGCAGCGGTCGGTTTGGTATACGCCTTTCGCCGTCGCCTGCTTGCCATCGGATGGCGCAGAATGGCCCTGGTGGTCGTCGCTATCGCAGTCGTCGGCGGTGCAGGATTGCAATACATTCAGTATGTACGCTCTGCTGGCACAGAATCACGACTGTCCGACGATGTCCGCGTGCCGTTCTGGCCAGGGGTAGTGGCGAAGATCGCCGAGCATCCGCTCGTCGGCGCCGGCTTCGGACAGCAAATGATGCATAAGGCATATCCCGAGCTGACCCCGAAGGAAGTTCCCGATCTCTGGCACGCCCATAACGTCTTGCTCAATTACGGCCTGCAGCTTGGGGTGCCGGGGATAATCGCCTTCGTTGCCCTACTGGCGGCATTCGCCAACCTTTTCCGTCGATCGCCTGTCGTCTGGGGCGGATGGGTCAGCGCAGCGGGTCTCATGCTTATCTCGGGGGTCCTGGTACGCAACCAGTTCAACGACTTCTTTATTCGCGACATGAGCCTGCTGTTCTGGGCGCTGACGGGCATACTCGCCCGGCTCGCCGTCGCGGCACCACAAGGGAATTCCAATGATCGGCAAACACCAGATTAAAGTCTTGTTTCGCTCGCGCTCGCGCCGGTTTCTCGCCGACTGGGATGCCTCGGCGTATCGGCCGAACCTTGTGCGCAGCCTTGCCTGGCAGGACCGGCAAGTCCACTACCGGCCGGGCAGTTCCGATCTCGAGGTCATCTACAAGATTCTCCTCAAGGGTGGGCGCAAGGCGGACTACTGGGTGCCGCAAGGCCTCGCCCCGCAGGTCATCTGGGATATCGGCGGCAATATCGGCGCCGCCAGTGTCTATTTGGCCGACCGTTTCCCGACGGCTCGCGTCCACACTTTCGAACCCGTTCCTGAGAACTT
>DAIEEM010000358.1 GCA_027325905.1 Rhodocyclaceae bacterium | reverse complement strand
CGTGGCGATGTTGGCGAACTGCGTGTTCATCTCCGAGCGCACGTATTCGAACTCGATCTGGTAAACGGGCTGCCAGGCCTTCTGGTATTCGGCGAAGAACACGCCGAGCAGGCCTTGGATGATGCGCTGCTCGGTCGGCGTGAAATCGCGCCCCTCGACGCGGGTATGGAAGCGGCCGTCGCCGCCGAACATATTGTCCACGACCAGGAACACCAGGTTCGGGTCGAAGACGACGAGTCCGGTGCCGCGCAGCGGCTTGACGGTGACGAGGTTGAGGTTGGTCGGCACCACCAGGTTACGGATGAATTCGCTGTATTTCTGCACGCGGATCGGACCGACGGAAATTTCCGTGCTGCGATGCATGTAGTTGAAGAGGCCGATGCGCAGCAGCCGGGCGAAGCGCTCGTTGATGAGCTCCATCGTCGGCATGCGGCCGCGGACGATGCGTTCCTGGCGGCCGAGATCGTAGGTCTTGACGCCGCCCGCCTCTTCATGGACCGGCTCTTCGTCGGCCTCGCCGGTAACGCCCTTGAGCAGGGCGTCGACCTCTTCCTGGGAGAGAAAATCCTGGCTCATGCCATTGGCCTAAACGATCCTTGGTCGGCGTTCGCGTTCACTGAATGATGAAGGAGGTAAACAGCACGTCCTGCACCGAATCGTCGGCATCCGCTTTGTCCGAGGGTGCCGTCGTGGCCTCGCCGTCCGGCTTGCCTTTCACTTTGGGCTGAGTCTTCGGCCCGTCGATGATGACGTTGATCTGGCTGCGCATATCGTTTGCCAGTTGTTGGACACCCTGCGGCGTCGACAGTTCTGACGCCTTCTTGCCCGACATGAGCAGCAAAACCTTGTGGCGAATCTCGGGCATGTACTGCTTGACTTTTTCGCCGATCGGCGCATCGAGGACGCGCAATTCCGGCGTCGCCTGCAGATAGGCGTCTTGTTGCTCGGTCTGGAGCTTGACGGTGAAGGCTTCGAGCTTGACGAATACCGGCGGCGCATCGGGGTGCTCCCGCTTGGCCTTCGCCTTTTCCGCCATGGCCGTGTCGTCGCCGGTGTCTTCCGCGCTGGCCGCATTCTTCTTCTTGACCAGGAAGTAGGCGGCGCCGCCGCCGCCCAGCACGACGACGAGGATGCCGATGACGATGAACAGCAGCAGCTTGGTTTTCTTTCGCGGCGGCGGGGCTTCGCTCTCGCTTGCTTCGGGCTTCTTCTCAGCCATGCGTCACTCCTGGACTCTTTGTCTTGGTTAGGTCGCCACGAACCGGCTAGGCGAACGTGTCGACCAAGCCGTTGCCGCGTCGCAGCCATTGCGCGGCCGAACTCCCGCTACCGGCCATCGCCGCCACGGCGGAACTGCTGTCGTCGCCGCTGCCGGCATTGCGGCGCCAGGAATTATCGCCGTTTTCGCGCCGCTCTGCCGATTGCTGGAAGGACTCTGCCCCGACTTGCGTCTGGCCGAGCGAGATGCCGGCATCCTGCAGCACCGCGCGCAGGTGCGGCATGGCGTTCTGCAGCGCGTCGCGCACCGCCGGATTTGCGGAGACGAACGTCGCATTGGCCTGGTCGCCATTCATCGACAGGGACACCTCGATACGCCCCAATTGCGGCGGATTGAGGACCAGTTCGGCGTGAGTCTCCTGGCGTCCGACCATCCAGGTGAGTTTGTCGCCGACTTCGTGGCTCCATCCCGGAGCGCCGACCGGCGTTGCGATCGTAGTGCTGACGCTTGTCGATGCTGTACCTGCCGCTGTCGCGGCATGGGCGGCGGTGGCCGCCGCATGCGTGGCGGTGGCGGCAATGGCGGCGGCATCTGCAGTGGCGCTGGTGGTGGCATCCGCGGTAGCGGTGGCGGTCACGG
>DAIEEM010000352.1 GCA_027325905.1 Rhodocyclaceae bacterium | reverse complement strand
CTGGCTGCCGATGCCGAGAATCGACAGCCGGTTCTCCTCGTCGAGCTCGGCGACGACGGCGACGATCTTGGAGGTACCGATGTCGAGGCCGACGATGAGATCGCGTTTGATTTCCTTGCTCATGGTCAGCTCTTCCGCGCCGGCCGCAAGGCGAAGCCGTTCGGGTAACGCATGTCGACGATGCCCGCGACGTTGCCGACCTTCTGCCGCGCCGCCGGGTAATAGGCGGCGAAGCGCGCGGCGCGCTCGGCCACCGGATGGTCCGCCTCGTCGCGCCCGAGTTCGACGACGACGCCGTCGTCGAGCTTGATTTCCCAGGCCAGGCGCGGCGTCAGCACCACCGTCAGCGGGCGACGGCCGAGCGGCGCCAGCGCCTGCACGAAGTCCCGATAATGGCTCAGCATCGTCGCCGCCGAGCCTTCGGGGCCGGCGAAGGCCGGCAGGCCGGCCTCTCCCGCGAACGTCCCGGAGAACGGTTCGCCGTAGGTGTTGACGAGTTGGGTCTCGTCTTCGCCGCGCTGCCAGCGCGCCGCCGCGACCTGTTCCTCCAGCGACAGTTCCAGGCCGTCGGGCCAGCGCCGCCGCACCGAGGCCTTGCGCACCCAGGGCAGTTGTTCAAAGGCCGCGCGCGCCGTCTCGAGATTCACGGTAAAGAAGTTGCCGATCAGCGCCGTGCGCGCCGCATGCTCGAGCTGGCCGCGGTTGACCTGTTCGAGGGGCGTCGCCACCATCAACTGCCGCAGCGGGAATATCGGCAGCCGCTGCGCCGCCAGCACGGTGGCCCAGGCCAGGGCGCCGACCGCCAGGACGATCAGCAGGTCCGACGCCAAGTCCATCAGCACGGGCTTGTCCCAGAAGCCCTCGACAGCCTCCGTCCGCTGCTTGCGCACGTTCTTCGCCTTAGCCAAAGCGCGCCATCCTCAGAACGTCGACCACCAGTTGCTCGAAGGAAATTCCCGCCGCCCGCGCCGCCATCGGCACCAGCGAATGGTCGGTCATGCCCGGCGCGGTGTTGGCCTCGAGCACGCACTGCCGGCCGGCCGCATCGAGCATGACGTCGATGCGCGCCCAGCCGCGGCAGCCGAGCACGGCGAAGGCGCGCCGCGCCAGTTCCTGCATCGCCGCTTCCGCGGCAGCGGAGAGGCCGGACGGAATCCGGTATTCCGTATCGTCGCGCAAGTACTTGGCCTCGTAATCGTAGAACTCGGCGGCCGGCACGATGCGGATCACCGGCAGTGCGCTCGCGTGCATGCCGCGGTCGACGATACCGACCGTGAATTCGCCGCCAGCCATGAAGCGCTCGGCGATCACCAGCGTGTCGTGTTGCGCCGCGGCCTCGTAGGCGGCGCGCAGGCCGCCGGCTTCCTTGACCTTGGTGATGCCGATGCTCGAGCCCTCGTTGGCGGGCTTGACGAAGAGCGGCAGACCGAGCCGCGCCTCGACCGCCGCGAAGTCGGCGTCGGCGTCGAGCAGTTCGTAGTCGGGAATGGGCAGCCCCGCCGCCTGCCAGACCAGCTTCGAGCGCCACTTGTCCATCGCCAGCGCCGAGGCCAGCACGCCGCTGCCGGTGTAGGGCAGCTTCATCAGGTCGAGCGCGCCC
>DAIEEM010000330.1 GCA_027325905.1 Rhodocyclaceae bacterium | reverse complement strand
GTCGTCGCAGCGCACGACGATGTCACGGTCGTGCTGGAGGAAGGCGTCGGCGATGCCGGCCAGGCGCGCGCGCGCCTCGGCGTTGTCGATCACCAGGGGCTCGCCGCCGGGGTTGGCACTGGTCATCACCAGCAGCAGATCCTTCGGCGCAGCCAGCCAGGCGGTGCCCGGCGGCCGGCCGGCGGCCTCGTGGAACAGCAGCCACTGGATCGGCGTACAGGGCAGCATGACGCCGAGCCACGGCAGTCCCGGCGCGATGCCGGGCAGCAGCGCGTCGGCGCCGGCGCGCTTTCGCAGCAGCACGATCGGCCGTTCGGGCGAGGCCAGCAGTTCGCGCTCGGCGGCGTCGATGTCGGCCAGGGCCGCAGCGGAATCCGCGTTGGCGGCCATAACGGCGAAGGGCTTCTCCTCGCGCGCCTTGCGCTGCCGCAGCCGCGCCACCGCCGCGGCATTGCGCGCGTCGCAGACGAGATGGAAGCCGCCGAGCCCCTTGACGGCGACGATGGCGCCGGTGCCCGGCAGGCCGAGGGCGGCGGCGATGGCGTCGCCGTCGATCGGCGCCCCGCCGGCGTCGAGCAGTTCCAGGCGCGGGCCGCATTGCGGGCAGCAGGTGGTCTCGGCGTGAAAGCGGCGGTCCGTCGGCGCAACGTATTCGCGCGCGCAATCGGGGCAGAACGGAAACGGCGCCAGGCTGGTTTGCGGCCGGTCGTAGGGCAGGCGGCGCGTCACGGTGTAGCGCGGGCCGCAGTGGGTGCAAGTGATGAAGGCGTGGCGCCAGCGACGATCGGCGGCGTCGAACAGTTCGGCCAGACACGCGCCGCAGACGCCGGTGTCGTGGCCGATAGCCGTCGCCACTTTGCCGCCGCCGCTGGCGGCGATGACGAAATCGCAATGCCGCTCGACTTCCGCCGCCGCGGCTTCGATCGCATCGACGCGAGCCAGCGGCGGCGCTTCGCCGCGCAGGCGCTCGCCGAAGACATCGAGATCGGCCGCAGCTCCCTCGGCGAAGATGTCGACGCCTTCGGCGTCGTTCCTGACCCAGCCGGCAAGCGCCAGGTCGCGCGCCAGCCGCCAGACGAAAGGCCGGAAGCCGACGCCCTGGACGACGCCGGTGACGCGAATCCGGCGCGCGAGAATCATCCGCGTGCCGCGGCGGCGCCCTTCTCTATCCAGGCCAGCCATTCGGCCATGCCTTCCCCGCTGGTGGCGGAGGTCCGGATGACTTCGATGGCCGGATTGACGCGACGCGCGCAGGCGATGGCGGCATCGACGTCGAAGGACAGATACGGCAGCAGGTCGCACTTGTTGAGCAGCATCAACTGGGCGGCGGCGAACATGTCCGGGTACTTGAGCGGCTTGTCCTCGCCTTCGGTGACCGAGAGGATGACGACCTTGTGCGCTTCGCCGAGATCGAAGGCCGCCGGGCAGACGAGGTTGCCGACGTTCTCGATCATCAGCAGCGAATCGTCGGCGAGCGGCAGCTTCTCGAGCGCATGGCCGACCATGTGGGCGTCGAGATGGCAGCCCTTGCCGGTGTTGATCTGCACTGCCTTCGCGCCGGTGGCGCGTATGCGTTCGGCATCGTTGCTGGTCTGCTGGTCGCCTTCGATCACCGCGACCGGCTTGCGGCCGGCCAGCGTCTCGATGGTCTTCACCAGCAGCGTGGTCTTGCCCGAACCGGGGCTGGAGACGAGGTTCAAGGCGAAGACGCCGCGCTTGGCGAAGTTCTCGCGGTTCTGGCGCGCATAGGCGTTGTTCTTGGCGAGGATGTCCTGTTCGATCTGCACCATGCGGCTCTTCGCCATGCCCGGCGCGTGGCTGTGCGCGGGCGTATAGGCGTGACCGTGGGCATGCGCGTGGCCGTGGGCGTGATCGTGACTGTCGCCGCCGTCGTGCGAGTGGCTGTGAACATGGCGCGTGCCGTCCGCATGCACATGCTCATGCTCGTGGCCATGGGGATCTTCGCCTTCGATCCGGGTTTCGCCTTCGCCGCAGCCGCAGGTGGTGCACATATTCTTCTCCTGACCTAATCCACTTCCAACTCTTTGACCCGCATTTCGGTACCGCCGATCACTTCGACCGGCACCGCGCCGCAGTGGCTACAGGCATCGTACACCGCTTCGAGTTCCGTTTCCTCGCCGCATTCGTGGCAGAGTCCGCGACCCGGCACCGGGACGATCTCGAACGTCGCCCCCTCGGCAATGCTGCCGCGCGTAACGGCGTCGAAGCAGAAAGCCAGCGCTTCGGCCTCGACGCCCGATAGGCGGCCTATCTCGACCCATATCGTCTTGACCGCTTTGAAGCCTTCGCGTTCCGCCGCATCCTCGATCAGTTGCAGCACGCCTTCGGCGATGGACATTTCGTGCATCTTCTTCGCCTCAGCCGCGCAGGCCGAAGAAGCGCCGCCGCGACAGCGAGGGCTGGCGCGCCGCCTGCTTCGCGGCCGGCGCGGCTTCCGTGAACGGCTTCAGCAGCGCCATCAGCGAGGCGCGCGCCGTCAGCACGGCTTCGTTCTGGTTGGCGAACCGTCCCATGCCGGCGAACAGCGCACAGCTCTGGAATTCGCCCAACTCGGGTTCCTCGCTGCCGAGAAAGGCCAGGTCGCCGGCGGGAAACTCGACGAAGCGCCGCCGGTTGTCGCCCACCGACTGCCAGCCTGCCTCCTGGCCCGGCAACAGCAGCAGACTCATATGCCACGAAGTCACGACGACGCCCAGCCAGTGTCCCTGCCAGCGCTGGAAGTCGACGGCTTCGACCGACAGCGCCTCGTTGTGGACAGGCATGTCGGCCATGCGCTCGCGGTGGATGCGGAAGTAGGCCTCCTCGACCGCGTCGGCCGGGCTCGCTGAATGGACGCGGAACATCAGGCGTTACCCAATGGGCGGATGCAGGCGTCGCCGCCCGATTCCAGCAGTTCGGCCATCAGCGCCAGCGACTCCTCCGCCCGCTGTGCCTCGACGCGCTCGAAGGCGAAGCCGCCAGCCTGGATCAGCACGTAATCGCCGACCGCCACGGACTCGGTCATCAGCATCAGGCTGACTTCGCGCCGCTGGCCAAAGCATTCCGTGACGGCCATGTCGTCGCGGATTTCCATGACTTTGGATGGCGCGGCTAGGCACATATCAATTTTCCATGACGTCTTGCGCCATGCTACCGACATAGCACTCAAGCAAGGACGCACGATATTGGCGGCACGCGCCAAGGGCGGCGGGGTGCTCTGCTGCGCGCAAGTAAAGGAGGAG
>DAIEEM010000316.1 GCA_027325905.1 Rhodocyclaceae bacterium | reverse complement strand
CGTCGACACCCCGGGCCACGCCGACTTCGGCGGCGAAGTCGAGCGCGTGCTGTCGATGGTCGACGGCGTGCTGCTGCTCGTCGACGCCGTCGAAGGCCCGATGCCGCAGACGCGCTTCGTCACGCGCAAGGCGCTGGCGCTGGGGCTCAAGCCGATCGTCGTCGTCAACAAGATCGATCGTCCCGGCGCGCGCCCCGACTGGGTCATCAGCCACACCTTCGACCTCTTCGACAAGCTCGGCGCCACCGAGGAACAGCTCGACTTCCCCGTAGTCTTCGCCTCTGCGCTGAACGGCTACGCCATGCTCGACGCCGACCAGCCGGGCACCGACATGACTCCCTTGTACGAAGCGATCATCAAGCACGTGCCGCCGCCCGACGTCGATGCCGACGAGCCGCTGCAACTGCAAATCTGCTCGCTCGACTACAACTCCTACGTCGGCCGCATCGGCATCGGCCGCATCAAGAAGGGCCACATCAAGCCCGGCCAGGAAGTGGCCGTCATGTACGGCGACGAGAATCGCGGCAAGGCGAAAGTCGGCCAGGTGCTGACCTTCCACGGCCTCGAGCGCCAGGCCGACGACGACGCCGAGGCCGGCGACATCGTTTTGGTCAGCGGCATCGAACAGGTCGGCATCGGCATCACGCTCTGCGACGTGCAAAATCCCATCGGCCTGCCGCCCATCGCCGTGGACGAACCGACGCTGACCATGAACTTCCAGGTCAACACCTCGCCGCTCGCCGGCAAGGAAGGCAAGTTCGTCACCAGCCGCCAGATCCGCGAGCGCCTCAACAAGGAACTGCTCGCCAACGTCGCCCTGCGCGTCAATGAAACCGCCGACGCCGACATCTTCGAAGTCTCCGGCCGCGGCGAACTGCACCTCACCATCCTGCTGGAAACCATGCGCCGCGAGGGCTACGAACTGGCGGTGTCGCGCCCGCGCGTCGTCCTCCACGAAGTGGATGGCGAGAAGCAGGAGCCTTACGAACTGCTCACCGTCGACGTCGAGGAAGGCCACCAGGGCGG
The DNA here is from genome assembly GCA_027325905.1 of Rhodocyclaceae bacterium. Taxonomy (GTDB): domain Bacteria; phylum Pseudomonadota; class Gammaproteobacteria; order Burkholderiales; family Rhodocyclaceae; genus Nitricoxidireducens. The sequence continues at coordinate 1,108 of DAIEEM010000316.1, read as the reverse complement.
CGTCATGGAAGAACTCGGCCGCCGCAAGGGCGACCTTCAGGACATGCAGCCCGACGGCAAAGGCCGCGTCCGCCTCGAGTACCGGATACCCGCCCGCGGCCTGATCGGCTTCCAGGGCGAGTTCATGACGCTGACGCGCGGCACCGGTCTCGCCAGCCACGTCTTCGACGATTACGGCCCCCTCGCCGGCACGATGGCCGAGCGCCGCAACGGCGTGCTGATCTCGGCCGAGGACGGCCCGGCCGTTGCCTATGCACTGTGGAAGCTCCAGGATCGCGGCCGCATGTTCGTCTCGCCCGGCGACCCGCTCTACGAAGGCATCATCATCGGCGTGCACAGCCGCGACAACGACCTCGTCGTGAACCCGATCAAGGGCAAGCAGCTCACCAACGTCCGTTCCTCTGGCACCGACGAAGCCGTGCGCCTGGTGCCGCCGATCCAGATCACGCTCGAGTCCGCCGTCGAGTTCATCGCCGACGACGAACTGGTGGAGATCACGCCGAAGTCGATCCGCCTGCGCAAGCGCTTCCTCAAGGCGCACGACCGCAAGCGTGCCGGACGCGAAGAAGCGGCGTAGCGATACCCAGGCTGGCGACCGCCAAGGGCAGTGGGCGGTCGCCGACGCCTCCTTGACTTCGCTACGGCGACCACCCGCCACCCTTGGCTTGACTGACGTTGTTGTTTCTTTGTCCGTCGAGAAACCAGGGCGCTATCCGAGGGTCGGTGGGGTGCCCTGCTGCGCGGAAGTAAAGGAGGAGGAGGCCGCGCCAGCGGCCGACGGGGGACATGGAGCGCAGCAGGGCACCCCACCGGCCCGAGCGCCACAGCCCCCCCGGCCCTCCTCCGAGGCGACCCGAGCCGCCTGGTGCGCCTACAGCCCCTTGACCGCGTATATCGCCGGCAGGTTGCGCCAGGCGCCCTTGACGTCCATGCCGCAGCCGAAGACGAAGCGGTTCGGCAGGCGCACGCCGACGAAATCGGCGGCGACGGGCTTTTCGTGCCCCGGCCCCAAATCCTTCTCCGAAAGCACGGCGATGTAGCAGGCCTTGGCGCCCTGCTCCAGCAGCCGGCGCTTGACCGCCGCCAGCGTCAGTCCGGCGTCGAGGAT
>DAIEEM010000296.1 GCA_027325905.1 Rhodocyclaceae bacterium | reverse complement strand
CGAGCGCGACGATCCATTCGCGCACCGTGTGGTCGGCGTCGAGCGGCGCCATGACGCCGCCGATGCCTTCGACCAGCGCGGCGCCTTCGCTGCGCAGGACTTCGCGGCGACACCAGGCGACGAGGTCGTCGAAGTCCAGGGTGCGGCCTTCCAGGGCGGCGGCGCGATCCGGCGCCAGCGGCGCGGCAAAGCGCCAGGGCGAGATCGCCGCGACGTTCTCCGGCGTCGCCGCATAGCCGCAGGCGGCCAGCAGGCGGCCGGCGTCCGAACTCGCGGCGGCATCTTCCGCATAGCCGCTAATCACCGGCTTGAGCGCGCGCACGCGCCTGCCGGCCGCGCGCCAGGCCCGCGCCAGCCCTTCTGCGACAAAGGTTTTGCCGGCGTCGGTACCGGTCGCGGTGATAAAATAGCTCATGTCCATCGCGCCGGCATTGTAGCCTTCCCGGTCCCTCCCATGGCCGAGCCACCGAACTGGCTGAACCTCGATCACGTCTGGCTGCCCTACGCGCAGATGGCCGACGCGCCGTTGCCGCTGCCGGTCGTTTCCGCTGCCGGCGTGCGCCTGAAGCTCGCCGACGGACGCCAACTCATCGACGGCATCTCCTCGTGGTGGACGGCCTGCCACGGCTACAACCATCCGCACATCGTCGCCGCCGTGCAAAAGCAGGCGGCGCAACTTTCGCACGTGATGTTCGCCGGCCTCGCCCACGAGCCGGCCTACACGCTGGCGGCGCGGCTCGCCGCGCTGCTGCCCGGCGACCTCGACCACGTCTTCTTCTCCGAATCCGGCTCGGTGTCCGTCGAGATCGCGCTGAAGATGGCGCTGCAGTTCTGGCGCAACCGCGGCGAAACGGCGCGGCGCAAGGTGCTGGCCTTCCGCCACGGCTACCACGGCGACACCTTCATGGCGATGGCCGTCACCGACCCGGCCGTCGGCATGCACGATTCCTTCCGCGGCATCGTGCCGCCAGCGCTGCTAGCCGAACTGCCGACGGCTGCCGCGACCGGCGCCGCGCTCGACGAATTGCTGGAACGCGAAGCGCCGCAGCTCGCCGCCGTCATCGTCGAACCGCTGGTGCAGGGCGCCGGCGGCCTGCGCATGCACGACGCCGCGACGCTGGCGCGCATCCGCGCCGCCTGCGACCGCCACCATCTCCTGCTGATCGCCGACGAGATCATGACCGGCTTCGGCCGCAGCGGCACGCTGTTCGCCTGCGAGCAGGCCGCCGTCGTGCCGGACATCGTCTGCCTGTCGAAGGCGCTGACCGCCGGCACGCTGCCGCTGGCGGCCACCGTCGCGCGCCGGCACGTGTTCGCCGCCTTCCTCGGCAGCGAGTTCGGGCGCGCGCTGATGCACGGCCCCACCTTCATGGCCAACGCGCTGGCCTGCGCCGCGGCGAACGCCTCGCTCGACCTCTTCGAGTCCGAGCCGCGGCTGGCCCAGGTCGCCGCCATCGCCGCGCAACTGGCGCGCGAACTCGAACCTTGCCGCGCACTGCCCGGCGTGGTCGACGTGCGCGTCAAGGGCGCCGTCGGCGTGGTCGAACTGGCTGGACCGGCCGCCGGCCTGCGCTCCGCCTTCGTCGAGCGCGGCGTTTGGCTGCGGCCTTTCGGCAACGTCGTCTATGTCATGCCGCCCTTCGTCGTCGACGCCACCGACCTGACGGCGCTGACGACGGCGATCTGCGAAGTCGTCGCGGACTGGTCGCGCCATGCGGCGCACGAAGCCCACGGCCGGGAGGCGCACGATGTGGTTTGACGAAGCCGTCGCCGCGGCGCTGGCCGAAATCGACGCCGCCCACCGCCGCCGCCGCATGCGCG
>DAIEEM010000274.1 GCA_027325905.1 Rhodocyclaceae bacterium | reverse complement strand
TCGACTTCCCGCAGGAGGACGGCGGCCGGCTGGCGCACAGTTTTTCGCGCCCGCTCGAAATCCTCGTCGCGCATCGCGTAGACGAGGTTGCCGGCGTCGTCGCCGCGGCCGGGCGTCAGGCGCGGGCGGGGCGCTGGGTCGTCGGCTTCGTCGCCTACGAAGCCGCGCCGGCCTTCGACGCGGCGTTCAAGGTGCGGCCGGCCGAAGGCCAGTTGCCGCTGGCGCTCTTCGCCGTCTATGGCGAGCCCGATGCCGGCACGGACGCTGGCGGCGCCGGCGCGTTTTCCTGCGGCCCCTGGCGCATGACGGCGCCGACCGGGCAGGTCGACGCCGGCATCGCCGCCGTTCGCCGCGGCATCGCCGCCGGCGACTATTACCAGGTCAATTTGACCACGCGCCTGCGCGCCGACTTCGCCGGCGACGGCGGCGCGCTGTTCTCTGCCCTGCGGGCGGCGCAGCCCGGCGCTTACGGCGCCCGCCTCGACGGCGGCGCCTGGCAACTGGTTTCGGTCTCGCCCGAACTGTTCTTCGACTGGCGGCCGGACGGCACGCTGACGACGCGGCCGATGAAGGGCACGGCGCCGCGCCACGCCGACGCCGCCGCGGATACGGAGGCGGCGCAGGCGCTGCGCGCATCGCTCAAGGAACAGGCCGAGAACCTGATGATCGTCGACCTGCTGCGCAACGACTTGGCGCGGGTCGCCGTCACCGGCACCGTGAGCGTGCCGCAGATGTTCGCCATCGAGGCGCTGGCCAGCGCCTGGCAGATGACCTCGACGGTGCGCTGCCGGACGCGGCCGGACGTCGGCCTGGCGGACGTATTTCGCGCCCTGTTTCCCTGCGGCTCGGTCACCGGCGCGCCCAAGGTTGCGGCGATGGCGGCCATCGCCGCGCTCGAAGACGAGCCGCGCGGCGCCTATTGCGGCGCTATCGGCGTACTGCGCCCCGGCGGCCATGCCACCTTCAGCGTAGCCATCCGCACCGTGGCGATCGACGGCGGCCGCGCCGAATGCGGCGTCGGCAGCGGCATCGTCTTCGATTCCGCCGCCGATTCCGAATATGCCGAATGGCTGGTCAAGCGCCGCTTCCTGCTGCGCGCGACAGCCGGATTCCAACTCATCGAGACCTATCTACTCGAAGCCGGCAAATACTGGCTGCGCGAGCGCCATCTCGAACGCCTGCGCGCCAGCGCCGCGCATTTCGGCTTCGCTTGCGAACCGGCGCGGATCGATGCCGCGCTCGATGCCCTGGCCGAGCGGCAGCGAGAAGGCGCCTGGCGCGTGCGCCTGCTGCTCGACCGCCACGGAGAGGCCCGCGTGGAGGCCTTCGCGCTCGAAGCAATGCCGGCCGGACTTCGTTACGCGCTGGCCGCCGCGCCGGTCGACAGCGGCGACGAATTCCTCGCCCACAAGACCACGCAGCGCGCCGCCTACGGGCGCCACGCACCGCCGCCGGACTGTTTCGACACGCTGCTGTGGAACGAGCGCGGCGAGCTCACCGAATTCACGCGCGGCAACGTCGTCGTCGACCTCGGCGGCCGGCGCGTGACGCCGCCGCTGTCCTGCGGCCTGCTGCCCGGCGTGCTGCGCGCCGAACTGCTGGCGCGCGGCGACATCGTCGAAGCGGTGGTGCGAGTGGACGACCTGCCGCGGGCGAGCTGCATCTGGTTCGTCAACAGCGTGCGCGGCGAGCTGCCGCTGGCGCCATAAGGCACAATGCCGCCCATGGATGCCCTGCTCACCCTGCCGCAATTCGCCGCCTTCCTCGCTGCCGCCGTGCTCATCACGCTGGCGCCCGGCCCCGACAACCTGATGGTGCTCTCCATCGGTATGGCGCGCGGGCGCCGCCAGGGCATGGCCTTCGGCCTGGGCTGCGCGCTCGGCTGCCTCAACCACACGGCGCTCGCCGCGCTGGGAGTGAGCGCGCTGATCGCAGCGTCGCCGGTCGCCTTCACGACGCTGAAAATCATCGGCGGCCTGTATCTGGTCTGGCTCGGCGTGCAGGCGATTCGCAGCGCGCGCCCGGCCGTGGCGCCGAACGCCGGTGCGACGCCCAGCGAAAGTGCCGGCAAGCTCTTCGTCAAAGGCCTGATCGCCAACGCCATAAACCCCAAGGTCGTGCTGTTCTTCCTCGCCTTCTTGCCGCAGTTCGTCGACACGGCGCGCGGCCATGCCGGCTGGCAGATGGCGCAGTTGGGGCTGATTTTCACGCTCGAAACGGTATTGATCTTTGGCGCCATCGGCTGGTTCGCCGGTCGCGTCGGCGAACGTCTGGCACGCAATCCCGCGCTCGGGGTTTGGCTGGATCGGACGGCGGGCGGGATCTTCGTGCTGCTGGGGGCGAAGCTGCTGGCGTCGCGCTGAGGCTCGGGGAGGGCGGGGTGCTCTGCTGCGCTTCGTGTCCCCCGCCGGCCGCCGGCGCGGCCTCCTCCTCCTTTACCTACGCGCAGCAGGGCACCCCACCGGCCCGAGCGGGGAACCTCTGGTTTGTTGCTGGACCAGGAACCGACTGCCCGCCTCCCTTGCCGCTCGCGGCCAAACGGCTTTCCCCCGACGTTATCCTTTGAGCGTCAGCGGCAGCCCCGCCGCCACCAGCGTCACCTTGTCGCACGCTGCCGCGACGCGCTGATTCAGCCGCCCCTGCTCGTCGGCGAACAAGCGCGAGATCGGGTGCATCGGCACGATGCCCCAGCCGACTTCGTTGCTGACGAGGATGATGCGGCCGGGCAGCATGGGCAGCGCTTCGAGCAGGGCATCCGTTTCGTCGCGCAGCAGCGCGCAGTCGATCGCCTCGCCGGCTTCGGCTTGGGCGGCGGCCTTGCCGGCGAAGAAGAGATTATTGAGCCACAGCGTCAGGCAGTCGACGAGCAGGCAGGTGTCGGCGGCGGCGTGGGTGCGCAGCGTCTGCGCCAGATTCAGCGGTGCTTCTATGCAGCGCCAATGCGCCGGCCGGCGTGCGCGATGGTGGGCGACGCGGCGCTCCATTTCGGCATCGAGCGCGTGGGCGGTGGCGATGTAGACGACGTCGAGGCCGCTCTCGATGGCACGCGCTTCGGCGAGGCGGCTCTTGCCCGAGCGGGCGCCGCCGACGATGAATTCGATCATGGCGGGCGAGGTTAGCACAGGGCGCGAGCCGCTATAATCCGCCCCGATCCGGTCAAGGGAATGCCGTGCAAATCGGCAGCGGGCCCGCCGCTGTAGTCGGGGACGGATGTCGCAAGCCGCAAGGCGGCCACTGTCGGGGAACACTCCGGCGGGAAGGCGCGGCACTCCGGTCGATCCGAAAGCCAGAAGACCTGCCGGGTTCTTTCGTGAAGCCTGTGGCAAGGGCTTCGCTGCGCGCATGGTGCGCGCGGCGCTTTCTGAAAGGATGGATCGGATGCAATCCCCGCAATTTGCGGTCGCCCCCGTCGACCGCAGCCTCGAAGCCGCCTTGCGCGGCAAGATCGATTCCAAGACCAAGCCGCTGGGTGCGCTGGGCCGGCTCGAAGACCTGGCGCTGCAGATCGGCCTGGTGCGCGGATCGCTCTCGCCTTCGCTTTCCAAGCCGCATATCGTCGTCTTCGCCGGCGACCACGGCGCGGCGAAGGCCGGCGTCTCGGCCTATCCGCAGGACGTGACCTGGCAGATGGTCGAGAACTTTCTCGCCGGCGGCGCGGCGATCAACGTCTTCGCGCGCGCCAACGGCATCGCGCTCACAGTGGTCGATGCCGGCGTGGCGCACGACTTCGGGCCGCGCGCCAATCTCGTCGACGCCAAGATCGCGCCGGGCACGGCCAACTATCTCGACGGCGCGGCGATGACGGCGGCGCAGCGCGACGAAGCGATGGCGCGCGGCTTCGAGCTCGTGCGCAAACTGGCGGCCGACGGCTGCGAAGTCGTCGGCTTCGGCGAGATGGGCATCGGCAACACGGCGTCCGCGTCGCTGATCACGCACTGCCTGACCGGCGCCACGCTCGACGCCTGCGTCGGCCGCGGCACCGGGCTCGACGATGCCGGCCTGGCACGCAAACGCGACCTGCTGGCCAATGCGCTGGACCGCTTCGACGGTTCGCGCATATGCGCGCTGACCGTGCTGGCCCAGTTCGGCGGCTTCGAGATTGCGATGATGACGGGCGCCATGCTCGCCGCCGCGCAGGCAAAGCTGGTGGTGCTGGTCGACGGCTTCATCTGCGGCGCCGCGGCGCTGGTGGCGGCGCGCCTGGCGCCGGCCTTCCTCGACTACGCGGTGTTCTGCCACGCCTCCGCCGAACCCGGCCACCGGGCGCAGATGGCCGCGCTCGGCGCCAGGCCGCTGATCGATCTCGGCATGCGCCTGGGCGAAGGCACGGGCGCCGCGGTGGCCTGGCCGCTGCTGCGCGCGGCCTGCGCCTTCGTCAACGAGATGGCGAGCTTCGAGTCGGCGGGGGTCAGCGAGAAGGCCTGAGGGCGCGCGCGGGCGCTTTGTCGCCTACAATGGCGCCCTCGTTCGCTTAGGAATTCCAAATGATTGACACCGCCGCATTGATCAGCCTCGTCGTCTTCCTGGTCGAGCCCTCGGCGACGCAGGCGAAGTTCATCGCCGCGGAGTTCCAGGGCGTCGGCATCGACCGCGTCGATGTCTTCGGCAGCGGCGCCGAAGCGCTCGCCGCCATGGGCAAATCGCGGCCCGACCTCGTCGTCAGCGCCCTCTACCTGCCCGACATGTCAGGCACCGACCTGGTCGGCGCCATGCGCCGCGAGCGCGACCTCGAGCAGGTGGCGTTCATCCTGATTTCGAGCGAGACGCGGCCGCAGGCGCTGGAACCGGTGCGCCAGGCCGGCGTCTGCGGCATCCTGCCGAAGCCTTTCGCCCGCGAGCAGTTGCTCACCGCGCTGACGACGACGCTCGATTTCCTGCGCCAGGACAACGACCTGGTGCGCGAAATCGACGGCGAGAACCTGCGCGTGCTGCTGGTCGACGACAGCCCGAGCGCGCGCAAGTTCATGCGCCGCGTGCTCGAGAACCTCGGCATCGACAAGTTCGTCGAGGCGGAAAACGGCCGCGAGGCCGTGGCCATCCTCGCCGACACGCAGGTCGACCTCGTGCTCACCGACTACAACATGCCGGAGATGGACGGGCGCGAACTGGTCGAATACATCCGCAAGCAGAGCTGGCAGAACTCGGTGCCGGTGCTGATGATCACCAGCGAATCCAACCAGGGCCGCCTCGCCGCCGTCCAGGAATCCGGCGTCTCCGGCATCTGCGACAAGCCCTTCGAGCCCGCGGTGGTCAAGCAACTGCTGTGGAACCTGCTGGGCCAGCGCTAGGATCGGCGCCGCCCGTGCGCAACGAACTTTCCTACTTTTTCGCCGCCCTGCGCTTCTTCACACGGCTGCCGGTGCCGGCCTGGGTCGGCCATTCGCCCGCGCAGTTGAACCACGCCGCGCGCTACTTCCCGGCGGTCGGCATCCTCGTCGGCGCCATCGGCGCCGGCGTCACGCTGGCGAGTTCGCTGGCGCTGCCGGCGAGCCTCGCCGTCGTCCTCGGCATGGCGGCGACGCTGCTCGCCACCGGCGCCTTCCACGAGGACGGCTTCGCCGACACCTGCGACGGCTGCGGCGGCGGCTGGGACAAGGCGCAGGCGCTTGCCATCATGAAGGACTCGCGCATCGGCAGCTACGGCGCCATCGGCATCGCTCTGCTGCTGCTGGCGAAATGGAACGCGCTGGTGGAGCTGCGGTCCGGCGTGCTATTCGGCGCGCTCGTCGCCGGCCACGCCGTGTCGCGCTTCGCCTCGACGACCCTAATCTTTGCGCTCGACTACGTGCGCGACGACGCCAGCGCCAAGTCGAAGCCGCTGGCGACGCGCCTGGGCGGCGGCGCGCTCGCCGTCGCCGCGCTCTTCGGCCTGGCGCCGGCGCTGCTGCTGCCGCTGCCCGAGGTCGGCTACGCTTTGGCCGCCGTAGCGCTGGCGACGCTGGCGGCGGCGCGCTATTTCCGGCGCCGCCTCGGCGGCTACACCGGCGACTGCCTAGGCGCGACGCAGCAGATCGCGGAACTGGCGTTCTACCTTGGATTGCTGTGCGACTTTTCCTCATAAGGCATCCGCGGCCGGCGGTCGCCGAGGGCACTTGTTACGGCCAAAGCGACGTCGGCATCGCGGAGGACGCGGCGACGGTCGCGGCGCGGCTCAAGCCGCTGTTGCCGGCGGGCGTTCCCTTCTACAGCAGCCCGCTCGAGCGCTGCCGCCTGCTGGCCGAGGCCCTGCATCCGGCGCCGCGCTTCGACGACCGCTTGCGCGAGATCGACTTCGGCAGTTGGGAGATGCGGACCTGGGACGACATCGGCCGCGAGTCCGTCGATGCCTGGGCGGCCGACCCGCTGCATTACGCCGCGCACGGCGGCGAGAGCATCGCCGGGCTGCGGCGGCGCGCGGCGGCCTGCGCACGCGAAATCGCCGCACGCCACAACGAAGCCGTGCTGGTGATCCATGCCGGCGTGATGAAGGCGCTGGCCGTCGAGCTGCTCGGCCTGCCCGACGCGGCATGGTTTTCGACCTCCTTCGTCTTCGGCACGGCGAGCCTGATCGAGGACGGCAAGCTGGTCTGGCAGAATAAGTAGATGACCGCCGCCGTTCCCTTCGCTTCGCTGCGCCGCGCGCTCGTCGTCAAGCTGCGCCACCACGGCGACGTGCTGCTGGCGGCGCCGGTCTTTTCCGCGCTCAAGCGCGCGGCGCCGCAGTGCGAGATCGATGCCCTGGTCTACGCCGACACGGCGCCGATGCTCGACGGCCATCCGGACATCGCCAGGCTCCACGCCATCGACCGCAACTGGAAGCGCGCAGGCGTCGTGCGCCAGGCGGCGGCCGAATGGCGGCTTCTGTCGCAACTGCGCGCGCGGCGCTACGACCTGGTCGTCCATCTCACGGTACACGCGCGTGGCGCCTGGCTGGTGCGCCTGCTGCGCCCCCGCTGGTCGGTGGCGCCGCGACGCCGCGACGCCGGAGCCTTCTGGCACGACAGCTTCACGCATCTCTACGCGGCCCAGTCGCATCCGGACCGCCACACGGTGGACACCAACCTCGACGCGCTGCGCGCGCTCGGCGCCGCGGTCGCGCTCGATGCGGCGCGCGTCGCGCTCGTGCCGGGCGCCGCGGCCGAGGCGCGCGTCGATGCCTTGATGACGCAGCATGGGCTTGTACGCGGCGATTTCGTCCATCTCCACCCGGCGTCCCGCTGGGCCTTCAAGTGCTGGCCGGCGGACCGCGTCGCGCAGCTTTGCGACGCGCTGGGCAAGCGCGGCCTGCCGCTGGTGCTGACCTGCGCGCCGGAGGCGCAGGAGCGCGAACTTGTCGCCGCCGTGCGCGCCGCGGCGAAGGCGCCGCTGATCGACCTTTCCGGCGCGCTGAACCTCAAGGAGCTGGCCGCCTTGACGGCGCGCGCGCGGCTTTTCGTCGGCGTCGATTCGGCGCCGATGCACATCGCCGCCGCGATGGGCACCCCGGTCGTCGCCATCTTCGGGCCGTCGGGCGAGCGCGAATGGGGTCCGTGGCAGACCGCCAGCCGCGTCGTCGCCTCGACCACGCACGAGTGCCGTCCCTGCGGCCGCGCCGGCTGCCAGGACAGCAAGATCAGCGAATGCCTGACGACCCTGCCGGTGCCGCAGGTCTCGCCGCCTGCGAGAAACTGCTCGACCGATGAAGATCGCCATCGCCCGACAGAAGTACACTCCTTTCGGCGGCGCCGAACGCTTCGTCCAGCGCGCCCTCGACGGCCTGCGCGACCAAGGGGTGGAGGTCACGATCATCGCCCGCGAATGGGCCGGCGACGCCGCCAACGTCCTCAAGGTCGATCCCTTCTATCTCGGCCGCACCTGGCGCGACGTCGGCTTCGCCCATCACGTCCAGCGCATCATCGCGGAAGGGCGCTTCGATCTGGTGCAGAGCCACGAGCGCATTCCCGGCTGCCACGTCTTCCGCGCCGGCGACGGCGTCCATGCGACCTGGCTGGAACTGCGCGACCGCGCCCGCGGCGGCCTGGCGCGCCTGCTGACCGATCGCTCGCCCTGGCACAGCTACGTCAAGCAGGCGGAGGAGGCGATGTTCCGCCACCCCGACTTGCGCGCCGTGATCTGCAATTCGAACATGGTGAAAGACGACATCGCGCGGCGCTTCCAGGTCGCGCCGGAGAAGCTGCACGTCATCCACAACGGCGTCGATCTGGCGCATTTCCATCCCGGCCTGCGCGAAGAGCACCGCGACCGCGTGCGTGCCGAACTCGGCATATCGCCCGACGCGCCGCTGATCCTGTTCGTCGGCTCGGGCTTCGAACGCAAGGGCGTGCCGGCCCTGCTGCGCGCGTTGGCGGCGATGGCGAACCGGGACGCGCAGCTCATCGACGTCGGCAAGGACCGCCGCCAGGATGCGGCGGAAAAGCTGGCGCGGCGGCTCGGCATCGCCGCGCGCGCGCATTTCCTCGGCGGCCGCGAGGACGTGCGCCCCTACTACGGCGCCGCCGACGTCTTCTGCCTGCCCAGCCTCTACGACCCGATGCCCAACGCCGCGCTGGAGGCGTTGGCCTGCGGCCTGCCGGTGGTGACGTCGGCGAGCAGCGGCGCGGCGGAG
>DAIEEM010000264.1 GCA_027325905.1 Rhodocyclaceae bacterium | reverse complement strand
CGCCGCCCGAAGCGACTTTCGCCAGCGGCCGCGGCGGCTGCCCGGCGTTGGCGGCGACCATGAACTCGACGCTCTCCAGGCCGTAGGCCGCCGGTTCGGCCAGCGTCTCGAAGGCGATCTCGAAGCGTCCGCCCACCATCGCCAGTTGCTGCATGGACGCGGTGACCGCCTGCGACAACTCGGCCGCCGCCTTCTTTCGCGCCGCGCCCAGCTTCTGTGCCTGCGAACGATAGGCGTCGAGCGCCTCGGTTTCGCGCTGCGCCAGGGCTTCCGGGTCGGCGCAGAGGCGCAATTCCTCGAACCGGGCGCGCAGGCGTTCCAGCGTTTCGCCGAGTTCTTCCGGCGCCACGCGATGCTTGCGCGCGGCCGCCATCACGGCTTCGATGCGCGTCTCCAGTTCGGCCAGGCGCCCCGGATCGACTTCGAGCCGTTCGCGGTAGCGCGCCAGGGCATGGACGGCTTCGGACAACTGGATGCGCGCACCTTCGAGCAGTTCGACCGGGTCATTGAGCGCCGCGTCGTGATCGACGAGATGCGCCAAGCGGCTCGCCGCCTGGTCGAGCAGCGCGCCGGCCGCGGTGTCGGATTCGTCGAGGAGCGCCAGCGCGCCTTCGACGCCTTCGATCAGGCCGACGGCGTGGGCGAGACGACGGTGCTCGGCATTTTCTTCGGCCCAGCGCGCCGCGTCGAAATCCAGGGCTTCGAGTTCGCGCACCTGGAACTCGGTCATCTCGCGCTCGCGCAGCGCCGCGGCGGCGTCGCGCGATGCCGATTCGCGCGCAGCGCGCAGCGACCGCCATTCGTGGAAGCGCGCCGCCACGGCTTTCGCCGTCTCGCCCTGCCCCGCGCGCGCATCGAGTAGCTGGCGCTGCGCCTCGGCCTTCAGCAGCGAGAGGTGCGCATGCTGGCCGTGGATGTCGGCGAGAAAGGCCGCCACTTCGCGCAACTGGCCGGCCGTCGCCGGCATGCCGTTGAGATAGGCACGCGAACGGCCGCCGGCATCGACGACGCGGCGCACCAGCATGCTGTCTTCGGCTTCGAAATCGTTGGCGCGCAGCCAGGCGGACAAGGGGCTGCCCGCCGGCGCGTCGAATTCCGCAGCGATCTCGGCGCGGGAGCAAGAGACGCGCACGACGGCAGCCTCGGCGCGTTCGCCGAGCACCAACGACAAGGCATCGACAAGGATGGACTTGCCGGCGCCGGTTTCGCCGGTCAGCACGCCGAAGCCCGCCGCGAACTCGAGTTCGAGCTTGTCGACGATGACGTAGTCGCTGATGAAGAGGCGGCGCAGCATGGGCCGGACTAGGCGTGCTTGGGCGCCGCGCTCCAGTGCAGCTTTTCGCGCAGCATGGCGAAATAGCTGTAGCCGGGCGGATGCAGCAGGGTGACGGCATGGCCGGAGCGCGCGATGCGCACGCAGTCGCCGGCGCGGGCGTCGAAGCGGGCCTGGCCGTCGAAGTGCACGCGGCCGTCGTGGGGCGCCACCAGCGTCAGGTCGACGCGGCTCTTGTCGCTGATGGTGATCGGGCGGTTCGACAGCGCATGCGGGCACAATGGCACCACCGCGATGCCGGCGATCGTCGGCTGCAGGATCGGGCCGTTGGCCGACAGCGCGTAGGCGGTGGACCCGGTCGGCGTGGCGACGATCATGCCGTCGGCGCGCAGCACGTAGAGGAATTCGCCGTCGACCTCGACCTTCATTTCGATCATGCGGCCGATGTCGCCCTTGTTCACGACAACGTCGTTCAGGGCCAGGGTCTGGAACACGCGCAGGCCGCCGCGCAGCACCTCGGCGTCGAGCAGGAAACGCTGTTCGGCATTGAAGTTGCCGGCCAGCAGGTCTTCCATGCCGGCAAGCATGTCCTCGCGGGCGATGTCGGTCATGAAACCGAGCCGGCCCTGGTTCACGCCCACCAGCGGGACGCCGGTTTCGGCCAGGCGGCGCGCCGAATGGAGCATGGTGCCGTCGCCGCCGAGCACGACGGCGACGTCGGCGGTCTCGCCGATGGCCTCGTAACTGGCGACGTCGAAGTCGGCGGCGCCGACGGAGGCCGCCGTGCCCTCCTCGATCAGCACCCGCACCCCGCGCCCGCGCAGGAAGGCGGAAAGCTCGCGCAGGGATTCGGCCACATCGGGGCTGCGGTACTTGCCGATCAGCGCGGCAGTGCGGATTTGCTTGCCTGTCATGGGCCGGATTAAACCATAAACGGACAAGGCTTTTGCCGCCACGAAGTTGGCTACAATGGGCCCATGCTAGACAAGCGCGCCCAAACCCTGCTCAAGACGCTGATCGAACACTATATCGCCGAGGGCCAACCGATAGGGTCGCGCACGCTTTCCCGCCACTCCGGACTGGAACTGTCGCCGGCGACGATACGCAACGTCATGTCCGACCTTGAGGACATGGGCTTCATCACCAGTCCCCACACTTCCGCCGGACGCATCCCGACGCCGCGCGGTTATCGCCTGTTCGTCGATACGCTGCTGACGGTCAGGCCCCTGGCGCAGCAGGATCTCTCCAACATCAAGGAGGCGATCCAGCCCGACCAGCCGCTGCGCGTGCTCGGCCACGCGTCGCAACTGCTGTCCCAACTCACGCATTTCGCCGGCGTCGTCATCGCACCGCGCCGACAGCAGCCGCGTATCCGCCAGATCGAATTCGTCAGCCTGTCGGAAAAACGCATTCTGCTTATCATCGTCACCGCCGACGGCGAAGTGCAGAACCGCATCCTGTTTACGCAGCGCAGCTACACGCCGTCCGAGCTGGTCGAAGCGGCCAACTACCTGAACCAGAACTGCCTCGGCCTGGATTTCGAGCAGATCCGCCATCGCCTGCACGACGAGCTGCGGCGACTCTCCAGCGACATGTCCGAGCTCATGAACGCGGCGCTCGAGGTCGGCAGCCAGGCGACCACGGACACTGCCGCGCAATACCTGGTCAGCGGCGAGAAGAACCTGCTCGACGTCGACGACCTCGCCTCGAACATGGCGCGGCTGCGCCAGTTGTTCGCGCTGTTCGAGCAGCGCACCTCGCTGGCGCAACTGCTGGAACTCTCCAACCGCGCCGACGGCGTGCAGGTCTTCATCGGCGGCGAATCCGGCATCGCCCCGCTCGACGAATGCAGCGTCGTCGCCGCGCCTTACGAAGTCGACGGCCAACTGGTCGGCACCATCGGCGTCGTCGGCCCGACGCGCATGGCCTACGAGCGCGTC
>DAIEEM010000342.1 GCA_027325905.1 Rhodocyclaceae bacterium | reverse complement strand
AACTTTGGCGGTAGCTTTGATTTTCAGAAAACGTAGATCAAGCAACCGTAACGGATACAGGCAGATGTTCGATTCCGGTTCCGGCACCAGTCGTTCCGCTCACATCCGCCGTCGCCAAACGCATCGCATAGTGTCTACTCCGTTGCGGTGGCCATTCCTGCGCGTGTCCGGTTGCCCGCTACAGCCTAAAGGAATATCCTTCTATGCATAGCCGTATGCCTAATGAATGCGGCAGCATCGTGGCGAGGGAGATGGTTCGAACATGACGCGCAGAGCGCCAGCGCTCAGGAGGCTTACAACGGCGTGTCTCGCGGCGTTGTGCTGCGTCATCGGCCTGGCGTATGTCGGCGCGGACGCCGCACCGCCCGCGGGACGGGGCATCGCCGTACTGTATCCGGATATCGGCGAACCCTACCGTAGCGTCTTCACCGTGATCGTCGGCGGCATCGAGGAGCAGGCCGGAACCCACGTACCCAGTTTTGCCGTCGGTGCCGGCGTGAATCCCCAGGAAATCGCCGCCGAGTTGCGGCGCCAGGATACCCACGTCGTCATCGCCCTCGGTCGCAATGGCTTGAGCGTAGCGATGGGTCTAGAGCGCGATATGGGCGTCGTGGTCGGCGGCGTCGTCTCGGTGCCCGAGGCCGATGCCCGCAACTTTGCCGTCTTCAGCCTGGCGCCCGATCCAGCGTTGCTGTTTTCGCGCCTGCAGATCTTCATGCCGACGGCAAGGCGCGTATTCGTCATCTACGACCCGCGCCAGAATGCGTGGCTGCTGCGATTGGCGAAGGAAGCGGCCAGCGCCCGCGGCCTCGAACTCGCGGCTTACGAAGCGACGGACCTAAAGACCTCGATGCGCTTCTATCAGGAGATACTGGCGACGATGGATGCGCGCCGAGACGCGCTTTGGCTGCCGCAGGATTCGACGACGGTCGATGAGGCATCGGTGCTGCCGCTGGTGCTACAGCAGGCGTGGTCGCGCAACCTGGCGGTCTTTTCCAGCAGCGTCGTCCATGTCCGGCGCGGCGCGCTGTTCTCGCTCTATCCCGACAATGCCCAGATCGGCCGCAACCTGGCGATTGCGGCGCAAAATTATCTTTCGTCCGGTGGAACTGCGGCGCACGGCGTGACGCCGCTGAAGACGGTGCTGGTCGCCGCCAACGTGCGCACCGCGAATCACCTCGGCCTCGACGTTGCCGCCCGGCAACAGAACTTCGATTTGATCTTCCCCGAACAATGACGCGACGGCGAGCCTGACATGGCACCTTTCCCCGGCTTTCTGCGGCAAGCGGCGTTCAAGCAGCAACTGAGCGTTGCGGTGACGGTGGGCGTGTTCATCTTCGCGCTGTTCTCGTCGCTGCTGACCTCGTGGCAGGGCAGCCGCCAGATCCGCCAGACGCTGCTGGCCCAGGGCGAGCATATCGCCGAGAACCTGGCTAACCAAAGCACGCTGGCGCTGCTGTATGCATCGGCCGAAAATGCCAGCGGCGCTGTCAACACGACGCTCGCGTTTCCCGACGTCAAGCGCGTCGAGATTCGCCTGTCCAGCGGCCAGCCGCTTATCGTTCGCGGCGAAGCATCGACGGCTATCGGCGATACGCCGCTGCCGGAGGCGATGCTGCACAACGCCGCCTCGCTGGAAATGGAAACCGGCAATTCGTGGCGCTTCGTGGCGCCGGTTCGCATCAAGAGTTCCGGCGACTCGCCGTTCGAGGTTACGGAGCGCAAGGAGGAGGTGCTCGGCTTCGTCCGCGTGGTGCAGAGCAAGGAGACGCTGTCGCGCATGCTGGTGGAGATATTCCTTGCCAATATCGTGATTTCCCTCCTCTTCGCCGTCGCCTTCCTGTTCGCCATCCGCTGGCTCACCGGCCGCATGACGAGGCCGATCACGGCGTTGTCCGAGGCGATGTCGCGTGCCGAGCACGGCGAATCGGAGGTTCGCGCCGCGCTCAGCGGGCCCAAGGACATCCGCGACATGGCGCAGGCGTTCAACAGCATGATCTCGGCGCTGCAGGAGCGCGAGCGGGCTTTGCGCGAAAGCCAGGCGAGCTACCGCGAAGTCTTCGACAGCGTCAAGGAAGTGATATTCCAGACCGATGCGACAGGTGCCTGGATCCTGCTCAATCCGGCGTGGACGGAAATCACCGGCATCGAGGTCGCTCAGGCGCTTGGCCGGCCGCTGGCGGATCTGGTGCACGAGGAAGATCGGTCGTTGGCGGCGCACTGGCAGGGCCGTCTCGAAAAAGGCGAGGTGCAGAATTGCCGTTTCGAACTGCGCTTCACGCGCGGCGACGGCAGTATCGGCTGGCTGGAGGCGGCTCAACACGCGCGCTGGGACGAGAGCGGCGAATTCGCCGGCACCTCGGGAACGCTTTTCGACATCACCGACCGCAGACTGGCGGCCGAGAGGCTCGGGAATCTCAATGCCGAACTGGAAAATCGCGTGCGCGTCCGCACGGCACAACTGGAAGCCTCGAACCACGAACTCGAGGCGTTCTCGTATTCCGTTTCCCACGACTTGCGAGCGCCGCTGCGTGCCATCGACGGCTTCGCCAACATCCTGGTCGAGGATTACGCCGGCCAGCTCGACGATACCGGCCGCGTCCATTTGCAACGCATCCGCACCGCCAGCCAGCGCATGTCGCAACTCATCGACGACCTGCTGGAACTGGCCCGCATCAGCCGGGCCGACATCCACTACGAGGCCACCGACCTCAGCGGCCTGGTGCGCGACATCGCCCGCGACATGACGGAGGCTGAGCCGGCACGCCGGGCCGACATCGTCGTCGCCGACGGGCGCGTGGCACAGGCCGATCCGGTACTGTTGCGGGTGGCGTTGGACAATCTGCTGCGCAACGCCTGGAAGTTCACCGGCAAACGCGACCTGGCGCAGATCGCCTTCGGCTCCGTCGGTGTGGCGACGGCGGAGGGCGGCACCGAAACGGCGTACTTCGTGCGCGACAACGGCGCCGGCTTCGATATGGCCTATGCGGACAAACTGTTCCTGCCGTTCAGCCGCCTGCATCCCGTCAGCGAGTTCGCCGGCACCGGCATCGGGCTGGCGACGGTGCAGCGCGTCATTCTCCGCCACGGCGGCCGCATCTGGGCCGAAAGCGAAGTGGGGCGCGGTTCGACTTTCTATTTCACCTTGCCCGAACCGAAAATTTGAGCGCCGGGCGCGCTATTATGCGGGCGTACGGTCGGCGGCCGCGACTTCCGCCCCCATCCGAGCGCCCACAACGACCCCTGCCGATATGATCGTCCTCAATCTCCTTTGCCGGCACAAGCACCGATTCGAAGGCTGGTTCGCCTCCGCCGAAGCCTTCAGCGACCAGCAGCAGCGCGGGCTGCTGACCTGCCCCGTCTGCAACGATGCGCAAGTGAGTCGCCTGCCGTCGGGGCCGCATGTCATTTCCTCTGCGTCGACCGCCAAGGACATGGCGGAACATGAAAGCGCGGCGGCCGTGCAGGAGCAACTGCGCGACGCCATCGCCGCCTACGTGCGCGACAGCGAAAATGTCGGCAAGCGATTCCCCGACGAAGCCCGCAAGATCCACTACCAGGAAGCGCCGGCACGGAACATTCGCGGCGTCGCCACGCTCGAACAAACGCGCGACCTGCTGGAGGAAAGCATCGTCGTCGTGCCCCTGACGGTGCCGCCGGGCGAGGAGACGCACTGACCGTTTCGGCGGACCCGAGGATCTACGCTCATGCGCATCGAAGAAGAACTCAAGCTCGACTTCAAGGATGTCCTGATCCGGCCCAAGCGTTCGACGCTGACCTCCCGCTCCGAGGTCGATATTTCGCGCGAATTCGTCTTCCGCCATTCCGGCGGCAAGTATCGCGGCATTCCCATCATCGCCGCCAACATGGATACCGTCGGCACCTTCGAGATGGCGCAGGCGCTGGCCAGGCACACCTTGGCCACGGCGCTGCACAAGCATTATGAAGAGCCCGATCTGACGGCCTTTTTCAAGGCAGGGTCCGACGCTGCGACGGTGTTCTACTCGATGGGCATCGCCAAGGCCGATTACGACAAGTTCCGCCGCGTCAAGGAAGCGGCGGGCGACGCCATCGCCTACGTCTGCATCGATGTCGCCAACGGCTACACCAAGTCCTTCGTCGATTTCCTGCGCAAGCTGCGCGACGCCTATCCGCAGATCACCATCATGGCCGGCAACGTCGTCACCGGCGAAATGACGGAAGAGCTGATCCTCGACGGCGCCGACATCGTCAAGGTCGGCATCGGCCCCGGCTCGGTGTGCACCACGCGCAAGATGGCCGGCGTCGGCTACCCGCAGCTCTCCGCCATCATCGAATGCGCCGACGCCGCGCACGGCCTAGGCGGCCTGATCTGCGCCGACGGCGGCTGCGCTGTGCCCGGCGACCTGGCCAAGGCCTTCGGCGGCGGCGCCGATTTCGTCATGCTGGGCGGCATGCTCGCCGGCCACGACGAGTGCGCCGGCGAGATCGTCGAGCGTGACGGCCAGCGCAAGGTGCGCTTCTACGGCATGAGTTCGCGCGCGGCGATGGAAAAATACGACGGCGCCGTCGCCGGCTACCGCGCCGCCGAGGGCAAGGAGGTGCTGCTCGACTATCGCGGCCCGGTGGACGAGTCGCTGCGCGACATCCTCGGCGGCGTGCGCTCGGCGTGCACCTACGTCGGCGCCCGCAAGTTGAGGGAACTGTCCAAGCGCACCACCTTCATCCGCGTGGCGCGGCAGTTGAACGAAGTGTTCGGAGCATAGCGCATGCTGATCGGCATTCCCAAGGAAATCAAGAACAACGAGTACCGCGTCGGCATGACGCCGGAAGGCGTGCGCGAGGCGGTCAAGCACGGCCATACGGTGCTGGTCCAGGCCGACGCCGGCAGCGCCATCGGCCTTAGCGACGAGCAATATCGCCGCGTCGGCGCCGAACTCGCGGGTTCGCCCGAAGAAATCTTTGCCTGCGCCGACCTCGTCGTCAAGATAAAGGAACCGCAGCCGGCCGAATGCAAGCTGCTGCGTCCGGGGCAACTGCTGTTCGCCTATCTCCATCTCGCAGCCGACCCCGTGCAGGCCCAACTGCTGATGGCATCCGGCGCCATCGCCATCGCCTACGAGACTGTGACCGACGCGGCCGGCGGCTTGCCGCTGCTGGCGCCGATGAGCGAAGTGGCGGGGCGCATGTCGATCCAGGCGGGCGCAGCCTGCCTGCAGAAATCGAACGGCGGGTCGGGCCTGCTGCTGGCGGGCGTCGCCGGCGTGCCGCCGGCCAAGGTAACGGTACTCGGCGGCGGCGTCGTCGGCTACAACGCGACGCTGATCTCCGTCGGCATGGGCGCGCAAGTGACCGTGCTGGACCGCTCGTTGCCACGGCTGAATACCCTGGACGCGGCGTTCGGCAACCGCATTCGCACGATCTATTCGTCCGACGCCGCAATCGAGGAATACGTCCTCGATGCCGACCTCGTGGTCGGGGCAGTGCTGATCCCCGGCGCCGCAGCGCCGAAACTGGTTTCGCGCGACCTGCTCAAGCGCATGCGCAGCGGTTCGGTGCTGGTGGACGTATCGATCGACCAGGGCGGCTGCTTTGAGACCAGCCGGCCGACGACCCACGCCGAGCCGACCTATGTCGTCGACGGCATCGTGCATTATTGCGTCGCCAACATGCCCGGCGCGGTCGCGCGGACGTCGACGTTCGCGCTGAGCCACGCGACGTTGCCTTTCGTTCTGCGGCTGGCGGACGACTGGCAGAAGGCATTGAAGGAGGATGCCAATTTCCGCGACGGCCTCAACGTTTATCGCGGTTCAATCACTTGCGCGCCGGTCGCGGCGGCGCTCGGCTACGAGTACGCCTCGACGCAGCAAATCGTCCAGTCGCTGGCATAGCATGCGCCGACGCTGCTAGCGACCGTCGGCATGAAGGCGCGGCCGTTCAGGCGGCGCCAGCGGCCGGCGCTTTGGGTTTGCGCGGGCGCCGGCCGCGCACGGCCGCCGGCGGTTCGGCGGCGGGCTCGGCGACAGCGGGCCCGCTGCTGCGATGGACGTAGGCCCCCGATTTCTCGTCGCGGCCGACTTCAAGCAGGCCGCGCGCCTGCGCCTCGTCGAGCAGGTTGCCGAAGGCGCGGAAGCCGTAGCGCGATTCGCTGAAATCGGGCTTGCGGCGCTTGATCGCCTCCTTCAGCACCGACGCCCAGATTTTGCCGCTGTCGCCGCGTTCCGATACCAGCGCGTCGAAAGTCTCCACGGCGATGTCGATGGCCTGCCGCCGACGCGCTTCCTTTTCCTCGTCGGGCGGACGCTTGGCCGCGGGCGGCGCGGCGTGCGTGTCGCGCTTGGCGGCGGCGCGCTGGCTCTCGCGCACCAGGTCGTCGTAAAAGATGAATTCGTCGCAGTTGGCGATCAGCAGGTCGGAGGTCGATTGCTTGACGCCGACGCCGATCACTTGCTTGGCGTTCTCGCGCAGCTTGGAGACCAGCGGCGAAAAATCCGAGTCGCCGCTGATGATGACGAAGGTGTCGACGTGCGACTTTGTATAGCAGAGATCGAGGGCGTCGACCACCAGGCGAATGTCGGCCGAGTTTTTGCCGGACTGCCGCACATGCGGAATCTCGATCAGCTCGAAATTGGCTTCGTGCATCGTCGCCTTGAATGCCTTGTAGCGATCCCAGTCGCAATAGGCCTTCTTGACGACGATATTGCCCTTGAGCAGCAAGCGCTCGAGCACCGGCTTGATGTCGAACTTCTCGTATTTGGCGTCGCGTACGCCGAGTGCCACGTTCTCGAAGTCACAGAACAGCGCCATGCTGACGTTTTCGTGGGATGCGGCCATAGCGGTTTGTCGTTGTCGAATGACGGAGTCCGCCTGCCATGATACAGGGTCTCTTAGCAGATAGCCGGCGCCGACGATGAGAGCGGCGCCGGAACGGGCTGGCCGCCTAAGCGGCGTGCACGCCCGTGATGTAGTGTTCGAGCTGCTCGATGGTGAATTGCTGCTCGGAGATCACGTCCTTGACGAGATCGCCGATGGAAATCAGGCCGATCAGTTTCCCGCCCTCGAGGACCGGCAAATGGCGCAGGCGGTTGTCGGTCATCAGCGCCATGCATTCCTCGTTGGTGTGAGTCGCCTCGACGTACATGACCGGCTTCGTCATGATGTCGGCGACGCGGGTCGTCTTTGCCGATTTGTCCTGTTGCACCAGCTTGCGCGCCAAATCCCGTTCCGAGACGATGCCGACTATCCGTTCTCCTTCAACCACGAGCAACGCGCCGATGCCTCTCTCGCCCATGAGCACCGCCGCGTCATGCGCCGACTGCGTCTGCGTTATTGTCGCGACGCCCCGCACTGCCTTGGATTTCAATATCTGAACTGCGTTTTTCATCGCTATCCCCTCCGTAGGCGCGCCAATCGCGTCTGACGCTAATCTCTATGATCGCGGCAACCCGAAATGGTTGCACCATGTCGGCAGGAGGGGCTCTTGCCGGACGAGCACAGGTCTTTGATCGGCCCAACAATTATATTTTACATAATATACATTATGCGTCACTTAGACCGGTGCCTTGTTCCATGTGCGCCTTACGCCGGTACGCCCAACAGCACATGGCTGGCCTTGACGAGAGCAATGACCGACACATCGTTTTTGAGCCCTAATTCGGCTACCGCTTCGTTTGTGATCGACGCAGTTATCGTGGAGCCGCCGGACAAGGTTACTTTGACCTGGCTATTGACCGCGCCCTTAACCACCTCGCTGACGACCCCCTTCAACTGATTGCGTGCACTGAAGCGGTATTCCGGCGTTCCGGCCAGCAGCACGACCCAAGGGGCTTTGATCACCGCCACCACTTCCTTGCCATTGGCGAGACCCAAGGACTTCACGCTAGCATCGGTCAACATGGCCACTATCTTGTCGCCGCCGCTTGTCGCAATTTCCACCTCGGCGTTGATCAGTCCTTCCTTGATGGTCGTGACCTTGCCCTTGAAAACGTTTCTTGCGCTGATCGGCATCTTGATTCTCCTTGTTGGCTATATGCAGGAACAGGAACCGCAGGCCGGCCCCCCGCCATCGCTCCGCGCCTTTGCAAACGAATGCTTGCGCAAAGCGCTCGGCTATTGCAACCATAACGCCCAGAATGAAGCCTCTTGGAATATCACCATGACGACACCACCTAAACTCTCCGGAAAATTGCTGATCGAAACCGCGCTAGGGAATTTTCTCGGCGACATGCGTATCCGCCTGATCGAGGCCATCGACAAGCGCAATGGGTCCAAATTTCGGCTCACTTCACAAAAAGACGCACACATCGCAAGGCATTGATATATAATTCGTCGCTCTCCGATCTGGCCTCTGTTAATCGTTAATCTGTAGTTTTCTGGTTCGTGGTTCGAGCCTAGGTCGGGAGTCGCCAACGCCAGGCATTCAGCCCAACTCAGATAGTTGGGCTTTTTGCTTTTCGGCTTTTATGCAATTCGCCTAGTGCAGGATTTCGTCAATCGTGGTCGCGGATTGGCCGCCGCCATTTTCTCCAAAGGATTCGAGATGCACAGCTCGCCGGTTCTCCAATACTTGAAGAAGCATGGCCAACGTCTCGATTCGGAAATCGCGATGGACACGGGAATTCCGCTGCGCCAGGTGCGCATCTCCCTGACTGACCTCTCGGCACGCGGAGAAATATCCAAGTGCAGCGTCACGCGGTTCCACGACGGCAATCCGGTCAAGGGAATTCTCTGTCGCGTCTCGGGGTACATCCCGCCCGCGGCCCCCGGCAGGAAGCCGGGACGCTAGGATCGGAGTCATACCATGTCCGACAATATCTACTGTTACCACTGCGGCCGCCATCATCCGAAAGAGGAGATGCGCCAGATCGAATCCAAGGCCGGAAAGAAATGGCGCTGCATCAAATCCATCGAAGCGACCAAGCGCGGCGTCGCCGAGCGAGATGCCTTCGGCAAGCAGGTGACGGCGATCAACTCCAGCAAGCAACGCGAAATGCTGAAGGCGGCGTTGAATCCGGAATTGAAGGCGGCGCGGTAGTTTCCGCCGCGCCGCCGCTTCAGGGCCGCGGCGCCAACGACGCCCGCTGCGCCGCGTCGAGATAGCACCACTCCCCCTCTTGCAGGCCGAGCGCGTCCAGCGTCAGGCCGCCGATGGCGATCCGCCGCAGCGCGACGCAGTGATTGCCGGCCGCCGCCAGCATGCGTTTGACCTGGTGGTACTTGCCTTGCTCGAGGACGATCTCGAGACGACGCGTATCCAGTTGCCGCGCCAACCCCGACAACGGCGCCGGTTCGTCGACCAGTTTCACGCCGTCCCGCAGTTGCGCGATCAGTGCCGGCGTCACCGCTTCCTGCGTCGTCGCCACGTAGATTTTCGGCACATGGCGCTTCGGGGACGATTGCGCATGGATGAAGGCGCCGTCGTCCGAGAGCAACAGCAAGCCGGTGGTGTCGTGATCAAGGCGGCCGACCGGCTGCACGTCGCGCGCGTGGAACTGCTCGGGCAGCAGGGTCAGTACGCCGGGATGATGGCTGGGCTTGCGCGAACATTCGAAATTGGACGGTTTGTTGAGCGCGAGATAAAGACGCTCGCGGTACATCCAGCACTTGCCGCACACCTCGAATTCCAGCTCGTCGGTATCGAAGCCGGCCGACGGGTCCGTCGCCTCCTCGCCTTGAACGCGCACCTCACCGTTGCGGATCAGATCGCGGCAGTGGTTGCGGGTGCCGAAACCCTGGCTTTGCAGGATGCGGTCGAGAGTCTTCTTGCTCATGGGGTGAAATGTAATCGATTGCGCGCCGTCGCGCCGCCCGCTACAGGCCGTGCCGCCGCCTCATGTGCTCCAACCCTTCGAGTTCCCGCGTGCAATACCGCCGCCTGGCGTATCAGGAGTAACGAGTGGAATCCGGCTGACTTGCATTCCGAAAGAAGCCCTCCTACAATTCAATCAAACGTTAGTTTGAAATTGGGAGGAATGGCGGTGGCGACGGTCAAGAAGCACCAATCCGGGGAGACGCTGGATGCCGGGCACTACGACCGACGCCATCGCCGGTACCGGCGCGCTGCATCTGGTCCGTAATTGGAGATGCGGCCGACGCGCGACAACACCGACCGCCCAAAACTTAAACACTCTTCCCAGGGAGCGCCTGGGCCTCAAAAGTTAAGTGGAGATACTTCATGACAGATAGCGAATATCGCAGTTCGAGGTTAACTCAAGGAGCCTTGCCATGTTGAGCGCGCAAAAGTCTGAGGTTTGGCTTGTCGGAGGCGGCCTTGCATCGATGGCCGCCGCCACTTTCCTGATTCGAGACGCCGGGATGCGGGGGCAGCAAATTCACATCCTAGAAGAGCTTGACATCGGGGGCGGCTGTTTGGACGGCGGCACTTCGCCCACTCAGGCAGCCTACGTCACTCGCGGTGGCCGGATGCTGGCCGACGAGCCCTACCAGACGTTGTGGAATTTGCTGTCGTCGATTCCCTCGCTGGAAGCCCCCGAGAAAAGTGTGCGCGAGGAGATCATCGAGTTCAACGAACGCGTCAAAACCGACTCCCATGCGCGGCTAATCGGCAAAGGCGCCAAAATACTGGACGCCGCCGACTACGGCCTCAATACGACGGACCGTCTGGAGTTGACACGGCTGTTGGCGACACCCGAGCACCTCTTGCGGGCGCGGCGGATCGACGAGATGTTCTCGGAGCATTTCTTCAAGACCAACTTCTGGCAGATGTGGCGGACGACGTTTGCCTTCCAGAACTGGCACAGCGCCATCGAGCTCAAGCGGTACTTCCTGCGCTTCATCCAGGAGTTCCCGCGTATGCACACATTGGCCGGAGTTCGCCGCACGGTCTACAACCAGTACGATTCCATCGCGGTGCCTCTACAGCGGTGGTTACAGGCGCACGGCGTTGACGTGCGCTTTGGGACACGGGTTATGGATGTGGATTTCGAGACGCAGGGTGACGCGCGGCGCGCCACGCGCTTGCACCTACGCGCCAACAACGGCGACTTGACCGTAGACTTGGGGGCCGACGATGCCTGCTTCCTGACCTTCGGCTCGATCGTCGCCGACGCGACCTATGGAAGCAACGACCGGGCGCCCGAGTTGATCCGTGACCGGCGGGACGGTGCCTGGTCACTGTGGGAGACCGTCGCCCGCAAAGCAAGCGACTTCGGCCGGCCGAATACATTCTTCAACGTCGACGAGAACAAGTGGGAGTCGTTCACGCTCACGATGCATGGCGACGTTCTTCTCCGGCGGATCGTGGAGTTCTCCGGCAACCAGCCTGGGACGGGCGCATTGATGACCTTCGTCGATTCCAACTGGCTCATGTCGCTCGTCGTACCCTACCAGCCGCACTTTCCCAACATGCCGCCTGACACCTATACGGCCTGGGGCTATGGCCTGTTCATCGACGCGAAAGGCGATCACGTCGATAAGCCTATGGCGCAATGCACGGGCAAGGAGATATTGTCGGAGCTC
>DAIEEM010000229.1 GCA_027325905.1 Rhodocyclaceae bacterium | reverse complement strand
ATGAGCCGGCCGCGCCGCGCGCCGCCGCGCCGCCGCCGGAACTGCTGACGCGGCTCGAAGCCCTGCTGGCTGAGGACAACATCGAGGCGAGCGTGGCGTTTCGCGCTGCGGCGCCGCAACTGCGCGCGGCGCTGGGCCCGGCGGCGGCGGTGCTGGAGCGCCAGATCGAAGACTACGACTATGCCGCGGCGCTGGCGACCTTGCGCGCCGCGCGCAACGCGGCTTAGAGCGAGTCCAGCGCCGCGTCGGGAGTCAGGATGCGGAACAGGTGCGCCAGGCGCTGGCGCCGAGCCAGCACGAGCAGCGCCTTGTCGCTGGTGACGAGCCACTCGGCGGCTCCGTCGCGGGCGAGTTCGAGGAACTTCTGGTCGTCGGGGTCTTTGCAGCGCGGCAGCGGGGCGGCCGCCGCCGCCGGCGCGGCGACGATTTCCACCAGCTTGCCGTATTCGGCCTGCGCGGCTTGCTGGTCGCCGCGCGCCAGCGCGAACTGCGGATAGTCGAGCACGCGTTCGAATTCGCCCAGGCAGGCGGCGTTGCCGAGCGCCTGCCAGCGGCCGGCTTCGAACGCGCGGCGCAGCGGCGCGTAGCGGCTGTCGGCGAACGCCCACAGCGAAACCAGCACGTTGGTGTCGAGGACGACGCGGCGTGGCGCCGCAAACGACGGCGGGCACGTCGCCGTGCCCGCCGTCGCTGTCGGGACC
This sequence comes from Rhodocyclaceae bacterium, assembly GCA_027325905.1. Classification (GTDB taxonomy): domain Bacteria; phylum Pseudomonadota; class Gammaproteobacteria; order Burkholderiales; family Rhodocyclaceae; genus Nitricoxidireducens. Next base: position 4,092 of record DAIEEM010000229.1, on the reverse strand, counting down.
GCCTTGCTCACCTCTTCTTCTGGGTGTCGAGACGGAACTTGGCGTAGGAACCCGGAGCGTCCTCGAGCGCCTTCAGCTTGCCCTTGGCAGGGTCGCGCGCCGCCACCTTGGCGTCGTCGAGCTTGGTCACCCAGGCCTGCCAGTCGGTCCACCAGGAACCTTCGTTTTGCTTGGCGCCCGCCAGCCATTCGTCGGACGATTCCGGCAGGGCGGCCGGGCCGACCCAGTAGCCGTACTTGTTCGCCGCCGGCGGATTGACGATGCCGGCGATGTGGCCGGAGCCGCCGAGCACGAAGCGCACCGGGCCGGCAAAGCGCCGGGCGCCGAGGTAGGTGCTCTTCCACGGCGCGATGTGGTCTTCGACGGTCGAGATGAAGTAGGCCGGCGTCTTGATCTTGCCGAGGTCGATAGGCACGTCCGCCAGCGTCAGGCCGCCCGGTTCCTTGAGCAGGTTCTTCATGTACATGTTGCGCAAGTAGTAGCTGTGCATCGCGTAGGGCATGCGCGTGGAATCGGAGTTCCAGAACAGGAGGTCGAACGGGAAGGGGTCGCGGCCCATCAGGTAGTTGTTGACGACGAAGGACCAGATCAGGTCGTTCGAGCGCAGCATGTTGAAGGTGCCGGCCATTTCCGTGCCTTCGAGGAAGCCGCGCTCCGCCATCTTATTCTCCAGGTTGGCGACCTGTTGTTCGTCGATGAAGACGCCCAGTTCGCCGGGGAAGGAGAAGTCGAGCATGGAGGTGAAGAAGGTCGTCGAGGCGATGCGCTTGTCCTTCTTCGCCGCCATCCAGGCGACGGTGGTGCCGAGCAGCGTGCCGCCGAGGCAATAACCGACGGCATTGATTTCCTTTTCGCCGGTCTGCCGGCAGACGACATCGACGGCCGTCAGCGCCGCTTCGGTAAGGTAGTCCTCGAAGGTCTTCTTGGCGAGCTTGGCGTCCGGGTTCACCCAGGAGATGACGAACACCGTGTGGCCCTGGTCGGTGGCCCACTTGATGAAGGAGTTCTTCTCGCGCAAATCGAGGATGTAGTACTTGTTGATCCACGGCGGGAAGATCAGCAGCGGCCGCTTGAACTGCTCCTTGGTGGTCGGGTTGAACTGCAGCAACTGGATCAGGTCGTTCTGGAAGACCACCTTGCCTTTCGTCGTCGCCACGTTCTTGCCGAGCTCGAAGGCCGTGGTGTCGGTCATCTTGATGCGCAACTGGCCGTCGCCTTCCTCGATGTCGCGCAGCAGGTTGTTGAAGCCCTTGACCAGGTTCTGGCAGTGCGACTTGAGCGTCTCGCGGAACACTTCGGGGTTGGTCATGGCGAAGTTCGAAGGCGACAGCGCGTCGATGAACTGGCGCGTGAAGAAATTGACCTTCGCCTTCTCGTGGCTCTCCATGCCGCTGACGTTGCTGACGGCCTCGTGGACATGGCGCGCGGTGATGAGGTAGCTTTGCTTGATGAAGTCGAAGAGGAAATGCTGTTCCCACTCCTCGTTCCTGAAGCGGTTGTCGCCCTTGGCAGGCTGAGCGATCGGCGCGCCGTTGATGCCCATGAAGCGCAGCGTCGAGTGCTGCCAGAGCGAAAAATAGTCCCACACCAAATTCATCTGCGCCTGCGCCAGCTTGTAGGGATTGGCCAGCATCTTCGCCATCATGTCCATGAAGGCCTGGGCCAGCCCGAGTTCGTCCTGCGGCGCGACGAGGCCCTTGTGCATTTGGCGCTGCATGTGTTCGCCGATCAGCTTGGACGAGCGCTGCGCCACTTCGGCGTAGGTCTTGGCCATTTCCTTGGGGTCGGGCAACTTGGGCTTGGTGTCCGGAGTCTGGTTGGACATGGGGGGTCTCTCCTGGGTCAATGGATGTTGACGAAGCGGATGATGCCGTGGTCGACGACGCGCGTCATGGCGCGCGCCTGTTCTAGGTAAATCAGGTGGGCGATGGATTCGCCGAGCGCGAACATGGCCTGGTGTACGTCGGCGATGTCGCGCTCGAACAGCACCGGCAGCAGCTCTGCGGCGCTCTGCGGCGTCTTCGCGCAGGCGTTGAGCAGCACGCCGCAGCGTTCCTCGTGGTGGGCGTGGAGCTGCGCGATGCGCTCGTGCAGGCCGCGGAACGGCTTGCCGTGCGAGGGCAGCACCAGCGTGTCCGTGGGCAGCGCGGCAAAGCGGTCGATGGAGGCGAGGAAACTGCCGAGCGCGTCGGCCTCGGGGGCGGCGGCGAAGGCGCTGACGTTGGTCGAAATGCGCGGCAGCAGCATGTCGCCGGAGATCAGCACGCCCATCTCCTCGCAGTAGAGGCTGGCGTGCTCGGCCGAGTGGCCGTAGCCGGCGATGACGCGCCAGCGGCGGGGGCCGACCGCAAATTCCTCGCCGTCGAATAGGCGTCGGAACGTCGCCGGAATTTCCGGTACGGCGCGGCCGTAGGCGTTGCCGCGTTTTTCCAGCGCCGCGATGCGCTCGGCATCGAGGCCGTGGCGGCGGAACAGGTCGGCCATGGCGGCGATGCCGTAGCCGGCGATTTGGTGCTTCACCAGTTGCGCCGTCGCGTATTCGCCTTGCGTCATCCACAAGCGGGCGCCGGTTTCCTGCTCCAGCCACGCCGCCAGACCGAGATGATCGGGATGGAAATGGGTGACGATCTGCCTTGAGAGGCTATGTTCGGCCAGCACCGTGCGCCAGGCGTCCTTGACTGGATCGAGGGCGATGCCGGTATCGACGGCGGCCCAGGCGTCGCCGTCTTCGAGCAGCCAGAGATTGACGTGATCGAGGGCGAAAGGCAGCGGCATGCGCAGCCAGCGCACGCCGGGCGCGACCCCGACGGCGCTGCCGGCGGCCGGGACGGTTTCCTGTGTGTAGTGCAATTGCATGTCTTGACCCTGGTTTGATTCGCGCGGCGAAATCTGCTTAACTTCGCGCCGCCGCCTGAGCTTGACGAGCGCAGGTAACGATTCTATGCGCTCCCCCTGGTGCGGTGCAACATACTGCTCTTCTGCCACTTTCGTGAAAATTTGCCATGGGCGAGCCGACCTTCACCATCACCGAACTCTCCCGCGAATTCAACGTCACGCCGCGGGCGATACGTCACTACGAAGCGCAGGGACTGATCTCCCCGGAGCGCGTCGGCCAAAGCCGCATCTACTCGAAACGCGACCGCACGCGGCTAAAGCTGACGCTGCGCGGCAAGCGCCTGGGCCTGTCGCTGGTGGAGATCAAGGAATTGATCGACACTTACGACACGGCGCCCGACGAGTCGTCCCAACTCGTCAAGGTGCTGGCCGTGCTGGCCAAGCGCCGGCAGGCGTTGATGCAGCAGCGCGAGGACATCGAGGCCGTTCTCGGAGAACTCGACGCCTTCGAGCGCCAGTGCCGCGACATCCTCGCCGTCGCGAAAAGCCGGCGGGGGCCGCGACGCAGCGCGTAGCCGACAGCGCCATTGAAACCGAAGTTGACGTTAACGTCAACGTCAACTTAGAATACCGAAAACCGCCACCCGAGGAGAATCGACGATGACCGTGCCCCCGCCGCCCGCCGCGCCGCGCTTCGAGCCGCGCGACCCGCACTGGGCCGAAAAGGTAAAAGCCAGCTTCGCGCGCCAGGGCGTGATGGGCCTGATCGGCGCCGAGCTCGCCGACGTGCGCCCGGGCTGGTGCGAGATTCGCCTGCCTTACCGCGAGGATTTGTCGCAGCAGCACGGCTTCTTCCATGCCGGCATCACCACCACGGTCGTCGACTCGGACGCCGGCTATGCCGGCTTCTCGCTGATGCCGGCCGGCTCGTCGGTGCTGTCCGTCGAATTCAAGATCAACCTGTTGGCGCCGGGCGACGGCGAGTTGCTGATCGCCACCGGCGAAGTGATCAAGCCAGGCAAGAACCTGGTGATCTGCCGCGGCGACGCCTACGTCGTCAAGGGCATGAAGACCACCCATTGCGCGACGATGCAGCAGACGCTGATGACCATGCATGGGAAGGGCGAGGAGAGCTGAGATGAAACCTTTCTTGGTATCGGCAGTGGTGCGCGATCGGGCCGGCGGGGGTGCCCTGCTGCGCTCCATGTCCCCCGTCGGCCGCTGGCGCGGCCTCCTCCTCCTTTACTTACGCGCAGC
>DAIEEM010000211.1 GCA_027325905.1 Rhodocyclaceae bacterium | reverse complement strand
CAATCACCGGCATTATTATCCGGCGATCGGCTTCACGGTTGGAATGCTTCCGCCCGGATACGTCACGTTGGAGTTCGGTCGGCGCCATCTCTTCTTCCGCGCCGGCGTTTGGTACGAACCGGGGCCGCGCGGCTACATTGTGATGCGTCCGCCCGTCGGAGCCGTCCTGCCGATCCTGCCGCCAGATTATGCGACGGTCATGGTCGGCGGCATACCGTATTATTACGCTGACGACACTTACTACGTGGCGGCGCGAGGGGGCTACGCGGTCGCCGCTCCACCGGCGGCCGGCACCTATGTCGAAGCGCCTGCGGCGTTACCCTCCGCACCCGCGCCTCAAGCGGCCCCATCGCCGGCGCCAGCAGCAGCGCCTCAAGCATCGGGGGGGACGTGGTACTACTGCGACGCGGCGAAGGCCTATTATCCCTACGTGGCGACGTGCGCCGCGGGCTGGCGGCCGGTGCCGGCCAGCCCGCCACCCGCGCGGTGACGGCTATTCCGCTCAACTGGGCGTAGGCGAGGACCGCGACGCCCAGAACCGGAACCCTGGAAACCTGCGCCGGTTGTAACCAAATCGCTTCCGCCGGCTGCGCAGGCGTCGAGGCTAGTAAAATGATCGCCTTCGCCGCCAGCCCGCAGATTCCCGCACCCCATGACCGTTCGCACCCGTTTCGCTCCCAGCCCCACCGGCTATCTCCACATCGGCGGCGCCCGCACCGCGCTGTTCGCCTGGGCCTACGCGCGTCGCCACGCCGGCCGGTTCATCCTGCGCATCGAGGACACCGACATCGAGCGTTCGACGCCGCAGGCGGTGGAGGCGATTCTCGACGGCATGAAGTGGCTGGGGCTGAATCACGACGAAGGCCCGTACTACCAGACGCAGCGCATGGACCGCTACAAGGAAGTCATCGGCCAGATGCTCGCGGCCGGCACGGCCTACCGCTGCTACATGTCGAAGGAAGAACTCGACGCCTTGCGCGCCGCGCAGGAAGCGAAGAAGGAAAAGCCGCGCTACGATGGCCGCTGGCGCCCCGAGCCCGGCAAGACGCTGCCGCCGCCGCCGGCCGGCGTCTCGCCCGTCGTGCGCTTCAGGAATCCGACGGACGGCGCCGTCGCCTGGGACGACCAGGTCAAGGGCCGCATCGAGATCAGCAACAGCGAACTCGACGACTTCATCATTGCGCGTGCCGACGGCACGCCGACCTACAATTTCTGCGTCGTCGTCGACGACTGGGACATGGGCATCACCCACGTCATCCGCGGCGACGACCACGTCAACAACACGCCGCGCCAGATCAACGTGCTGGCGGCGCTCGGCGCCACGGTGCCGCTCTACGCGCATCTGTCGATGATCCTCGGCGACGACGGCCAGAAGCTCTCCAAGCGCCGCAACTCCGTCGCCGTGACCGACTACGCCGAGCGCGGCTATCTGCCCGAAGCGGTGCTCAACTATCTCGCGCGCCTGGGCTGGTCCCACGGCGACGACGAAATTTTCTCGATGGCGCAGTTCGTGCAGTGGTTCGATCTCGACCACATCACCGCCTCGGCCGCGCAGTTCAATACCGAGAAGCTCGACTGGCTCAACGCCCACTACATCAAGAGCGCAGACGATGGCCGCCTTGCCGGTGAGGTCGCCAGCCGCCTGGCGCGGCGCGGCGTCGATCCCGAAGCCGGGCCGCGGCTGGAATCCGTCGTCGCGCTCTACAAGGACCGTGCGGCGAACCTGAACGAGTTGGCCGACGCCATCGAGCCACTGGTGGTCTTCGTCCATCCTGCGCCCGAGTTGCAGGCGCAGCACCTGACCGCCGCCGCCCGCGCCGCGCTGAAGTCGTTGCGCGAACGGCTCAAAGCCGCCGCCGAGTGGAAGAAGATCGTGCTCGGTCCGGCGATCAAGGAAACCTGCACCGAGCACAATCTAAAGATGCCGCAGGTGGCGATCCCCCTGCGCGTGGCGTTGCTGGGCCAGCCGCAGTCGCCGGCCATCGACGCCGTGGTCGAAGCGCTCGGGCGCGAGGAAACGCTGAAGCGGCTGGACGCGGTCCTGTAATTCCTATTCCACCATCCGTTCGCCGGCGTAGGCAGCCTTGCCGCGTTTCCTGGCGCGTTCGCGGAAGCGGCCGGGGGCGAGGGCCGCGACGAGGTCGGCCTCGACGGGCAGCGGCTCGCCGGCGATCTGGGACGCCAGCAATTCGGCGCACAGCGACGCCCAGACGAGGCCGCGGGCGCCGAAGCCGTTCAGCGTCCACAAACCTTCCTGTTCGAGCGCGCCGACCAGCGGCAGGCGGTCCGGCGATATCGGCCGGAAGCCGACGCGCCCCGCCAGTTGCCCGGGATCGATCTCGCGGCCGTAGCCCGGCAGCGTCATGTCGAGGCGCAGGAGATTCTCGATGTGGTCGTCCAGGCGCGGCGCCGCCTCGCTGTCGTCGGCCGTCAGCGTCGCGCCGACACAGTGGATGCCGTCGATGGCCGGCGTGACGTAGCCCATGCGCGTGGCGACGATATGGAAAGGCGGCACTGCCAGTTCCGGCAGGTGGGAAACCATGCCGCGGCCGACGCGCAACGGGAAATCCGCGAACATGCGTTTGGCATCGACGGCGTTGGCCAGCACGACGAGCGGCGCCTCGGCGACGACGCGACCGTCGGCGGCGAGCAGCCGCCAGCCATCGCCGCCGCGTTCGAGACTGTTCACGGCGCCGCCGAAGCGCACGTCGATACCGACGAGATTGGCGCAGCACAGCGAGGGCGGGGCGATCCAGCCGCCGCCGGCGAACCACCAGCCGCCCTTTGCCACGGGCCAGCCGGCAAGCTTCGCGGCTTCGTCGCGCTCGACGAAACGCACGAGTTCCGGCGGCGGCGCCTGTTCGGCGATGATGCGTCGCTGCGTCGCCTCGTGCTTGGCGTCGCGGGCGATGTGCAGCACGCCGCAAGCGTCGTGGCGCACGCCATCGAGTGCGGCGATGTGGCGCCGGCCGTAGAGGAAGGCAGCGCGCAGCATGCGCGCCATCCCGCTGTCGTCGACCGAGGGCAGCGGGCGGAAGACGCCGGCCGTATTGCCCGACGCACCTTGCGCCGGCGACGATGCGCGCTCGAACACCGTGACC
>DAIEEM010000145.1 GCA_027325905.1 Rhodocyclaceae bacterium | reverse complement strand
CCGACGGAACTCTTTCTCACCGACGAGGAGTTCTTCGTCGCCGCCAACCGCTTCCCGCGCCTCGCGCTGCCGGCGGCGGCCGCCGCGCCCGGCCCCGCCGTGCCGCCGCCGGCCGTCGCCGTCGACCGCAAGGCCGAGGCGCCGCTTGTCGCGCTGAACGCCTTCCTCTCCGGCTTCGCCGGCCGCGTGCTGCTGCTCGCGGAGTCCGCGGGAAGGCGCGAGACCATCGCCGAATACCTCGTCGAATACGGCCTGCACCCGGCGCCCTGCGCCGACTTCGCCGCCTTCGTCGGCGGCGACGACAAATTCATGCTCGGCGTCGCGCCGCTCTCTGGCGGCTTCGTCGTCGCCGCTGCCGGCTGGGCGGCGCTCACCGAAAACGAGCTCTACGCGGCCACCGCGCGGCCCCGCCACAAGCGCAGCGACACGCGCCACGCCAGTCTCGAAGGCTGGCTGCGCGACTTGTCGGAATTGCGCATCGGCGACCCGGTGGTGCACGAGTCGCACGGCATCGGCCGCTATCGCGGCCTGGTGCATTTCGACTACGGCGACGGCGACACTGAATTCCTGCATCTCGAATACGCCGAGGGCGCGACGCTCTACGTCCCGGTGGCGCAGTTGCACGTCATCTCGCGCTACAGCGGCGCCGATCCCGAAGCCGTCGAGCTGCACCGCCTCGGCTCCGGCCAGTGGGAGAAGGCGAAGAAGAAGGCCGCCGAGCAGGTGCGCGACACCGCCGCGGAACTGCTGCACCTCTACGCCCAGCGCGCCGCGCGATCCGGCCATCGCTTCGACTTCAAGCAGCACGACCTAGAAGCCTTCGCCGACGGCTTCGGCTTCGAGGAGACGCCCGATCAGCGGGCGGCCATCAACGCCGTCGTCGAGGATATGAAATCGGGCAAGCCGATGGACCGCCTGGTCTGCGGCGACGTCGGCTTCGGCAAGACCGAGGTCGCGCTGCGCGCCGCCTTCGTCGCCGTCGCCGACGGCAAGCAGGTGGCCGTGCTCTGTCCGACGACGCTGCTGGCGGAACAGCACTACCAAACCTTCGCCGACCGCTTCGCCGACTGGCCGGTCAAGGTCGCCGAAATCTCGCGGTTCAAGAGCGCGAAGGAACAGGCCGACGCCATCCGCCTGCTCGGCGAAGGCAAGATCGACATTCTCATCGGCACGCACCGGCTGCTGCAGAAGGACGTCGAATTCTCCCGCCTCGGCCTGGTCATCGTCGACGAGGAGCACCGCTTCGGCGTGCGCCAGAAGGAGGCGCTCAAAGCCTTGCGCGCCGAGGTCGACGTGCTGACGCTCACCGCCACGCCGATCCCGCGCACGCTCGGGCTGTCGCTCGAAGGCCTGCGCGACTTCTCGGTCATCGCCACGGCGCCGCAGAAACGTCTCGCCATCAAGACTTTCGTTTCGCGCTGGTCCGACGGCCTGATCCGCGAAGCCATCTCGCGCGAGTTCAAGCGCGGCGGCCAAGTGTACTTCCTGCACAATGAGGTCGACACCATTGAGACCATGCGCGAACGCCTGCAGCGCCTGCTGCCGGAGGCGCGCATCGTCGTCGGCCACGGCCAGTTGCCGGAACGCGAACTTGAGCGCGTGATGCGCGAGTTCACGCAGCAGAAGCACAGCCTGCTGTTGTGCTCGACCATCATCGAAACCGGCATCGACAATCCGCACGCCAATACCATCGTCATCAACCGCGCCGACAAGTTCGGCCTCGCGCAGTTGCACCAGCTGCGCGGCCGTGTCGGCCGCTCGCACCACCAGGCCTATGCCTACCTGCTGACGCACGAGGACGCCAAGCCCACCGCCCAGGCGCAGCGCCGTCTCGACGCCATCCTGGCGATGGAGGAACTCGGCGCCGGCTTCTTCCTCGCCATGCACGACCTCGAAATCCGCGGCGCCGGCGAAGTGCTGGGCGAGAACCAGAGCGGCGAGATGCAGGAGATCGGCTTCGCGCTCTACGCCAACATGCTCAACGCGGCGGTGAAGGCCCTGAAGGACGGCCGCGCCATTCCGGACCTGACGCAGCCGCTCGCCGTCACCTCTGAGATCAACCTGCGCACGCCTGCGCTGCTGCCCGACGCCTACTGCCCCGACGTGCACGAGCGCCTGACGCTCTACAAGCGCCTGGCCAACTGCGACGACGAGGACGAACTGCGCGCGCTGCAGGAAGAACTGATCGACCGCTTCGGCGACCTGCCGCAGCA
>DAIEEM010000134.1 GCA_027325905.1 Rhodocyclaceae bacterium | reverse complement strand
CCGGCGCGGGGACGCCGGCCAGGATGCGCTGCGCCTCGTCGAGGGCGCCGGCTTCGAGCTGGATTTCGGCCAGGTCGAGCAAAGCCGCCTCGTGCCCGGGGTCGAGCGCCACGGCCTGCGTCAGCAGTTGCAGCGCGGCGCTGTTGTCGCCGTGGCGGTGCGCGGCCAGCGCCTGCTGGCGCAGCGGTTCGGCCGGCGAGGGCAGCAGGCGCTCGATGAATTCGCGCACCTGGCCTTCCGGCAGTGCGCCGGCGAATTCGTCGACCATCTCGCCGTCGACGAAGGCCTTGACGGCCGGAATGCCGCGCACGCCCCAGCGCACGGCGAGTTCCTGGTTCTCGTCGGAATTGACCTTGGCGAGGATGAAGCGCCCGCCGTATTCGGCGGCGAGCTTTTCGAGGATGGGCTTGAGGATGCGGCAGGGCTGGCACCACTCGGCCCAGAAATCGACGACGACGGGAACGCCGTGCGAGGCGGCGACGACCTTCTGTTCGAAGTCGGCGACGCCGACGTTGTAGGCATGTTCAGTCATGGAATTCTCCGGCAGGCCCATCCATCTGCGGTTGCGCGCCCGGATTTCAAGTGCCGGCGCGCTTCTGGTAGGTGCCGACGAGTTCCGCCCGGGCAATGACATGGCCGGCCATGGCCTGTTCGAGCTGCGCCTTGGTCGGCTTGCCGAGGTCGGGCAACACCGTGTCGAGCGCGTAGAGCTTGTGGAAATAGCGGTGGCGGCCGATGGGCGGGCAGGGGCCGCCGTAGCCGGTGCGGCGCCAATCGCTGACGCCCTCCAGCGTTCCCGGCGGCAGCATGCGCACGGCCTCGGCCAAACCTTTGGCGGAGGTCGGCAGGTTGTAGAGCACCCAGTGCACCCAGGTCGTCTTCGGCGCCGCCGGGTCGGGCGCGTCGGGGTCGTCGACGATCAGGGCGAGGCTCATGGCCTCGGCCGGGATGCCGGACCAGGCCAGCGGCGGCGAGATGTCGCTGCCCTCGCAGGTATATTTCGGCGGAATCGAAGCCTGGTGGGCGAAGGCGGACGAAGTCAGCGTCAGCGGCATGGAATCTGCTCCGGGACACAAAGATGTTCCGATGCTAGGCGCTACGGCGCCCGTGCGCAAGGCGGGCGCCAGGGTGCGACGGGTATAATCGCCGCTTCGCCGAACCGTCCTTTTCCTTGCTCCCCGTCATGGTCGAAATCCTCAAGCTGCGCGGCATTGCCGCTTTCTCCGCGTCACGGCTTTCCCGCATCGCCGAGCAGGCGCGCAGCCACGTCCCGGCGCTCGCCGAACTGGCCGCCGAACACTGGTATTTCGTCGAGGTCGAGCGGCCGCTGGCGGACGAACAACTGGCGCGCCTGAAGGACCTGCTCGGCATCCCGGCCAAGCTGCCGGCCGCGCCCGCCGGCGAGCTGCTGCTGGTGACGCCGCGCCTGGGCACGATTTCGCCGTGGTCGTCGAAGGCCACCGACATCGCCAGGAACTGCGGCTTCGCGGACGTGCGCCGCATCGAGCGCGCGATTGGCTACACGGCGGCCTTCCACGCCGGCGGCAGGTCGCCCGACCCTGCGGCGCTGGCTTTGACGCTGCACGACCGCATGACGGAATCGGTGCTCGCGGGTATCGACGATGCGGCACAATTGTTCCGCCACGTCGCGCCGCAGCCGCTGACCAGCGTCGACGTGCTCGGGCTGGGGCGCGCCGGACTCGTCGCCGCCAACGGCGAACTCGGTCTCGCCCTTTCCGAAGACGAAATCGATTACCTGGTCGAGAATTTCACCAAGCTCGGCCGCAACCCCACCGACGTCGAACTCATGATGTTCGCGCAGGCGAATTCCGAGCATTGCCGCCACAAGATCTTCAACGCCACGTGGACCGTCGATGGCGAGGACCAGCCGCTGTCGCTGTTCGGCATGATCCGCGAATCGCACAAGGCGCATCCCGAGGGTACCGTAGTCGCCTATTCGGACAAGGCTTCTGTCATCGAGGGGGCGAAGGTCGAGCGCTTCTTCCCCGCAACCGACGGCGCCTACGGTTTCGTCGAAGAGACGACGCACATTCTCGCCAAGGTCGAGACGCACAACCACCCGACCGCGATTTCGCCCTTCCCCGGCGCCGCCACCGGCTCGGGCGGCGAGATCCGCGACGAAGGCGCCACGGGGCGCGGTTCCAAGCCGAAGGCCGGGATGTGCGGCTTCACCGTCTCCGACCTCAACATCCCCGGCTTCGAGCAGCCCTGGGAATCGAAATACGGCAAGCCCGAGCGCATCGCCTCGGCGCTCGACATCATGATCGAAGGCCCGATCGGCGCGGCGGCCTTCAACAACGAATTCGGCCGGCCCAACCTCGCCGGCTACTTCCGCACCTTCGAGCAGGAGTTCGCCGGCGAGATGCGCGGCTATCACAAGCCGATCATGATCGCCGGCGGCGTCGGCAACATCTCCGCCGACCATTCCTTCAAGATCGAGTTCAAGCCCGGCACGCTGCTGATCCAGCTCGGCGGCCCCGGCATGCTGATCGGGCTGGGCGGCGGCGCGGCCTCGTCGATGACGACGGGCAGCAACACCGCCGACCTCGACTTCGCGTCCGTGCAGCGCGGCAACGCCGAGATTCAGCGCCGCGCGCAGGAAGTCATCGACCGCTGCTGGCAACTGGGCGACGCCAATCCCATCCTCGCCATCCACGACGTCGGCGCCGGCGGCATTTCCAACGCCATGCCGGAACTCGCGCACGGGGCCGGCTGCGGCGCGGCCTTCGATTTGCGCGCCGTGCCTTCCGAAGAGCCCGGCATGTCGCCGCGCGAAATCTGGTGCAACGAAGCGCAGGAACGCTACGTGCTCGCCATTGAGCCTTCGCGGTTGCCCGAATTCAAGGCGCTGTGCGAGCGCGAGCGCTGCCCGTTCGCGGTCCTCGGCGCAGCGACCGGCGACGGCCAACTGACGGTCAAGGACGAGTACTTCGGCAACCTGCCGGTCGATATGCCGATGGAAGTGCTGCTCGGCAAGCCGCCGCGCGTGCACCGCAACGCGACGCGCACGAATGTCGCCGTGCCGCCGCTCGACATCGGCGCCATCGATCTCAGGGAGGCGGCCTGGCGCGTGCTGCGCCTGCCGGCGGTGGCGTCGAAGAATTTCCTCATCAGCATCGGCGACCGCACCGTCGGCGGCATGACGGCGCGCGACCAACTGGTCGGGCCGTGGCAGGTGCCGGTGGCCGACGTCGCCGTGACGACGATGGGCTTCTCGACCACGCTCGGCGAATGTTTCGCCATGGGCGAGCGCGCGCCCATCGCGCTGCTCGACGCGCCGGCCTCCGGCCGCATGGCCGTGGGCGAGGCGGTGACCAACCTTGCCGCCGCGGCGGTCGAGTCGCTCTCCAAGATCAAGCTCTCCGCCAACTGGATGGCCGCCGCCGGCCACGGCCATGAGGATGCGGCGCTGTTCGACACCGTGAAGACCGTCGGCCTCGAGTTCTGCCCGCAGCTCGGCATCTCGATTCCCGTCGGCAAGGATTCGCTGTCGATGCGCACGCGCTGGCAGGCGGACGGCAAGCAGAAGCAGGTGACGGCGCCGCTCTCCTTGATCGTTACGGCCTTCGCGCCCTGCGCCGACGTGCGCAGGACTTTGACTCCCGAGCTGAAGCGCGACGCCGAAGCCGGTCCGGACAACGAGAGCGAACTCGTGCTGGTCGATCTGGGCGCCGGCAGGAATCGTCTCGGCGGTTCGGCGCTGGCGCAGGTCTACGGTACGACAGGCGCGGAACCGCCGGATGCCGACGCCAAGCTGCTGGCCGCCTTCTTCGCCGTCGTGCAGAAACTCAACGCGGCTGGGCAACTTCTCGCTTATCACGATCGTGCCGACGGCGGCCTGTTCTCCACGGTCTGCGAAATGAGTTTCGCCGGCCACGTCGGCGTCTCGCTGAACCTCGACGCGCTGTGCTACGACGAACTGATGAACGACGTCGACGGCAGCGAGCGTTTCCCCGAAGCCGTCGACGGCCGCATGCGCGACCGTCTGCTCGAGGTGCTGTTCAACGAGGAACTCGGCGCCGTCGTCCAGATCCGCCGCGCCGACCGCGGCGCCGTCATGCAGGCGCTGCGCGACGCCGGCCTGGGTGCCTGTTCGCACCTCGTCGGCACGCAGAACGACCGCGACGAAATCCGCGTCTGGCGCAACGCCAAGATGGCGTTCGCGGCCAAGCGCGCCGAATTGCAGCAGGCCTGGTCCGAGGTAGGCTACCGCATCGCGCGGCTGCGCGACGACGCCATTTGCGCCAAGGAAGAATTCGACGCGCTGGCCGATGCCGGCGATCCTGGCCTCTCGGCGCAACTGAGCTTCGATGCCGCCGCGCCTTTCGTCGCCGCCGGCGCGCGGCCGAAGATTGCGATCCTGCGCGAGCAGGGCGTGAACGGCCAGGTCGAGATGGCCGCCGCTTTCGAGCGCGCCGGCTTCGCGCCCTACGACGTGCACATGTCCGACCTGCAGGCCGGGCGCGTCAAGCTAGGCGATTTCAAGGGGTTGGCCGCCTGCGGCGGCTTCTCCTACGGCGACGTGCTCGGCGCCGGCCAGGGCTGGGCCAAGTCGATCCTGTTCAACGACCGCCTGCGCGACGACTTCGCCGCCTTCTTCGCGCGCCCCGACACCTTCGCGCTGGGCGTGTGCAACGGCTGCCAGGCGATGAGCAACCTCGCCGCCATCGTGCCCGGCGCCCAGGACTGGCCGACCTTCCACCGCAACCGCAGCGAGCAGTTCGAGGCGCGCTTCGTGATGGTCGAGATTCCCGATTCGCCGTCGATCTTCCTCAAGGGCATGGCGGGCTCGAAGCTGCCCATCGTCGTCTCGCACGGCGAAGGCCGCGCGGTGTTCGCCGCGCCGGCCGACCGGCAGAAGGCGCTGGTCGCGCTGCGCTACGTCGACAACCGCGGCGCGGTGGCGACGACCTATCCGTTCAACCCGAACGGTTCGCCCGACGGCATCGCCGGACTCACCACCGCCGACGGCCGCTTCACCATCATGATGCCGCACCCCGAACGCATCTTCCGTACCGCGCAGATGTCCTGGCATCCCCAGGGCTGGGGCGAGGACGGGCCGTGGCTGACGATGTTCCGCAATGCGCGGAAGTGGATCGGATAACCCAAGCCTGGACTGGCCCGGAGGCCTTATGCGCGTTGTTCCCGTGATCGTCGCCGCGGTGGTCGTCCGGCTCGGCGCCAGCGGCGGACGCAACCGCCCGTGACTCATAGCGAGCGCCATCGCACACGCCGCATCGGCTGGCTGCGCGCCGCCGTCCTGGGGGCCAATGACGGTATCGTGTCGGTCAGTTCGCTGGTCGTCGGGGTCGCGGCTGCCGGATCATCGCATGACGCGATCCTGCTGGCCGGGTTGGCGGGCCTGACCGCCGGGGCGATGTCCATGGCGGCCGGCGAATATGTCAGCGTCAGCTCGCAGGCCGATACCGAGCG
>DAIEEM010000112.1 GCA_027325905.1 Rhodocyclaceae bacterium | reverse complement strand
GGCCGCGACCCAGGCCAGCCGGGTCGGCCGCCTGCTGGACCCCTGGATCCATCTGCCGGTGCTTCTCGTCATCGTTGCCGCCGTGGCCGGCGCCGACCAGCCGTTGACGGCGCTGACGATCTGGTCGCGCTATCTGCCGGGTTTCCTCGGTTCCTGCCTGGCCGGGGTCGGCTGTTATCTCTACTGCCATAACCGCATCGGCGAGGATGCGGCGACATCGGAATTTCCCGGCCTCAACGGCGCTTGCTACGTCGCCGCGGCGGCCTTCGTCGCCTACGGTATTTTCGGCGGCCTGGTCGGCGTCCGCGCCGACTGGTCCCCCGCCGCAGAGATCAACGAAGACAGCTTCCAGGCGGCGTTTCTCGTTCCGGTGCAACTGCTGCGCGCCGGCTGTGCCGTACTGATCGCCGCTTCCGTCGGCCGCCTGTTGCGGATATTCGGGCGCGAACGCCAGCTAAAGTTGCGCTACGTGCTCGACGCCGGCCAGTACTCTCTGGCCCAGTTCCACGAAATAAAGTCCCGTTACGACGCGATCCTGGATTCGGCGACGGATGGCATCGTCGGCCTGGACAACGAGGGCAACTCGACTTTCGCCAACGCCGTGGCCTTGGGCATGCTCGGCTACCGCAAGGATGAACTGATCGGCAAGCCCTTCCACGCGCTGAGCCATCACACCACGGTGGTCGGCAAGCCTTATGCCATCGCGGATTGCCCGGTGCACGAAACCATTCTGGACGGCGTTACGCGCCGGGTGAATGCCGATTTGTTCTGGCGCAAGAACCGAACCTGGTTTCCCGTTGCCTATCAGGCCGTGCCGTTGCGGCGCGGCGAGCGAATTTGCGGCGCCCTCATCCTGTTCCGCAACCTCGCCGAGCTGGGGTAGGCCGGCTGAACGCGCGCAGGCGTCGGCCGCGGCGCCGCACCGCCCTCGGCGTTCGCCCGATCAGGCCGAGATGGCCATGTCCGGTTCGCTCGCCGTGAGGTTGGCGCTGTCGACGGCCGGCGTCCATTCCCATGGTTTCATCCGCCCGTCGCGGCATATCAACTGCCCCTGAACGACCGCGCCGGGATGCATCTCCATGGTGTCGTAGTGTACGTCGCCGGTGATCCGGGCGCGAGACTGGAGTTTCAGAAATTCGCCGGAGATGGTTGAAGCGATCACCGTGCCGTTGATCAGCAGGCGGGAAACGCTGAGCTCACCCTCCAGGCGGCCGTGCTCGCCTACCACCAAGGTATCGTCCGGTGCGCCTGAGGCGCTGACGTTGCCCATGATTTCGCCGTCGACGCGCAGGCCGCCGGAAAACGTGACGTTGCCCGTGATCTTCGTGCCGACGCCGATCAGGCTGCCGATGTGGCTCTGTTGCTTGCGGGATTCTCTATGGAACATATCCCTCCTCGTAAGTTGGTGCCGTTGCGGGTTTCCGGGCGCCGAGCGACAGCCCGGTGCGGTCAATGTCCTCTACTCGGCACGGTCGCCGGAATACGGGACGATTCGTCGGCGGCTTGGCGGTGCTTGGCATTGATGCCAAGCCGGTAGGCGTCGAGATCGCACACGGAACCGGGAAATGCCGTTGCCCGCCGGACCTCGGCGTCGGTCGTCGCCGCAGCCTGCTGCAAGACCGGGCAGCGCTCAAGTGATTGCGCATCGCACTCGCAAGGGCCGGCCTTGATGCGCTGGCACATCGAGCAGAACATGGATTCGACATTTCGCAGCGACGGCGGGAAAGGCTGCCTGCATCGGCCCATGCCCGCCGTCAGTTGGCTGAGATGAAGCGACCTATGGCGCAGGGCGGCGGGAAGGTTGGCGTCGTCGGCCCACCCTTTGGCGACGACAGCGACGCGCTCCAGAATTTCCCACGCCAGGTTCTCGGCCATATGCACAGGAGGTCGACCGCGCTAGTCTTGCCGTTGTCCTGCGGGGAGCGTCCGGCCAGCGTTGCGCGGCCGGATGAGCGAGGCATCCCGATTGTCCTGCCGAAACACCCAAAGGCGCGTCATGACAAATCTCCCGAGGCAGCGAGCGAGGCAGACTGGCTAACATCATTCTCGATGTCATGGTCATGTCGACCGACGCTAGTCTGATGATGATACCAAAGAGATAAGAAAAATCCTACTGACAGATACCTATATTCCTTTCCGGTCGAACGAGCCCGATCCGTTCGGCGCAAGGCCGGCGCAGTCGTCTAGAATCCGGCATCCATTCGGCCCCTCCGGTACCGGGATACCGGTTCAATCATTGCGCGAAACCGATGCCAGCACAGCCCGGAAATGACGTTCTCAAGGCGCCGAGTGCCTGGCGACCCGTGGTGTTGCCCTTGCTGCTGCTGGGTATTGCCATTGCCCTTGTCGGCATCTACGCCTACCAAGCGGCGACGGGGGCGGCGACCAATGAAGTCGCTGCGGACATGGAAGCCATCGCCAAGCTGAAAGGCGGCCAGATTGAACTGTGGCTGCGCGAACGGAGCGACAACGTCCATCTGATCGCAAGTCCACGGTTTACCGCGACCTTGCAGGCATGGCTCGATGGCGGCAGGCGCGATCGCAGCCTCGAAGAACGTCTGCTGCAAAAGTTGCAGTTCGCCGCTGCCGACCGTTATCGCGACGTCGCGTTGCTGTCGCCGGTCGATGGCCGGCCGCTGCTGGCGGTCGGCGCACAGGCGGACGGGCCGGCCACGCGAGCGCGGGCCGTGGAGAGCGCGAAGCGCCGCGCGCCGCTCGTCGAAGACATCACTGCCGCCGCAGGCGACAACGCTTCCGGGGCGACGATCGGCCTGTTCCAGCCCGTCTCGCTGACGGCCGACGGCCCGGCGCTGGGAGTCATCCATGTCGCCATGGATCTCGGCGACGTCCTGTTGCCGTCGGCGCAGATATGGCCGTTCGTCAGCCGGTCGGCGGAGTTCCTGCTGATGCGCCCCGATGGCGACGACGTGCTTTATCTCAATACGGTACGACACCTCGACGCCACGGCGCTGCGTCTGCGCCACTCCTTGGCGCTGCCGAACTTCATCGGCGCCAGGCTGATCCGCGAGGGCCAGGGCTATTTCGAAGGCGACGATTATCGCGGTGTGCCCTGCCTGGCCTACGGCATGCCGTTGGCTGGCACGCCCTGGTACCTGATCGCCAAGATCGACCGCGCCGAGGCCTATGCCCACCTCGACGTCGTCGCCGCCGTTTGCGCGGCGATGCTCGGCGCGCTGCTGCTGGCTTGCGGCTGGTGGCTGGTCAAGCGCCGACGGGCGGAAGAGACGCAACGGACGCTCAACCGGACCGTCAGGTTGATGAGCGATTGCAACCGCGCGCTGGTCGAGGCCGACACGGAGCGAACGCTGCTCGACGCCGTCTGCCGCCTGGTCGTGGAAACCGGCGGCTATCGCATGGCCTGGATCGGCCTGCCGCGCCAGGACGCGGCGCGGACGGTGCACATAGCCAGCCGTTTCGGCTACGAAGCGGGCTACCTTGAGACTGGCGACATTTCCTGGGCCGATACCGCCGCCGGACACGGCCCGACCGGCACGGCGATTCGGGAGGGATGCACGCAGGTCAACCAGGACTTCCGCACTAATCCCCGGCTGGTGCATTGGCGCGAAGCGGCACTGGCGCGCGCTTATGAATCCAATGTCGCGCTGCCCTTGATGCTTGGCAAGGAGGTTCTGGGCGCGCTGACCATTTATTCGTCGGTGCCGCACGCCTTCGGCGCTGACGAGGTGGCGCTGCTGGAGAATCTCGCCAGGGATTTGGCCCACGGCATCGGCTCCCTGCGCCTGCGCGTCGCGCACCAGCGGGCGGAGGAAGAATTGCGCTTGAACGAAGAGCGCATGCGCGCTCTCTTCGGAGGCATCAGCGACGCCCTGTTCGTGCATGGCATGCAAGCCGACGGCAAGCCCGCATGCTTCGTCGAGGTGAACGACGTGGCCTGTCAACGCCTCGGCTACAGCCGCGCCGAGCTGCTGACCATGAGCCCGCTCGACATCGAGGCGCCGGGGTGCGCCATCGACGCCGCGGCCATCGTCGAGAAATTGTCCACGCAGCGCAGCGTGATTTTCGAGAGCGTGCATGTCGCCAGGGACGGCCATCGCATACCGGTCGAAATCAGTTTGAGCATGTTTGCCCTGCGCGGCAACCGCATGTTCGTTTCCCTGGCACGCGATGTCACCGAGCGCCGCCGTTTCGAGCGGGAGCGCGTCGAGTCGGAAAGCCAGTTGGCGACGCTCTCCGCCCACTTGCAGTCGGTGCGCGAAGAGGAGCGCGCTATCATTGCGCGCGAACTGCACGACGAACTCGGACAAGTGCTTACCGCGCTCAAGATGGACATATCCTGGTTGAAGAGCCAAACGCCGGCGCAAGCGGTGATTACGGATAAATTCGACGGCATGACGTCCCTGGTGGACGCCACGCTCGGTTCGGTGCGCCGCATCGCCGCGGACTTGCGCCCGACCATGCTCGACGATCTCGGCCTGCCGGCGGCGACCGAATGGCTGGTCGAGGAGTTCGCCAAGCGCCACCCCCACATCGACTGCAAGCTGGTCCTCGATTTCGGCGGCTGCGAGGTGGACGAGGCGCGCGCGATTGCCGCCTACCGCATCGTCCAGGAATGCCTGACCAACGTCGCGCGCCATGCCGAAGCCACCAAGTTGCACGTCGCGCTCGGCGTGCGCGCCGGGCGGCGGCTCGTCATTTGCATCCAGGACAACGGCTGCGGCCTGGGCCCGCTGCCCACGGGCGGTTTCGGGCTGATCGGCATGCGCCAGCGCGTGCATGCGCTGGGCGGCAGCTTCGTCGCCGACAGCATGCCGGGCGAGGGCGTCGTCATCGACGTCGTCATGCCCTTGGCCGGCGGCGCGCTTGCCTGAGCGCACTCGTGATCCGTATCTCTATCGCCGACGATCACATGCTGGTGCGCCAGGGGCTCAAACAAGTCTTCGGCGACGCCGGCGAGTTCCTGGTGGTCGGCGAGGCGGCGGACGGCAACGAGGTCGCGGACCTGCTGCGGACGACCGCCATCGACGTGCTGATCCTGGACATGTCGATGCCGGGCCGCAGCGGCATCGAACTCATCAAGCAGGTCAGGTTGGAACTGCCGAAGCTGCGGATTCTCGTGCTCAGCATGCACAACGAGGCGCAGTACGCCGTGCGCGCCATCAAGGCCGG
>DAIEEM010000084.1 GCA_027325905.1 Rhodocyclaceae bacterium | reverse complement strand
CTTGATGTTGGCGGTGAGCTTGCGCAGCGCCTGGCTCATCAGGCGGGCTTGCAGGCCCATGTGCGAATCGCCCATTTCGCCTTCGATTTCGGCCTTGGGCGTGAGCGCGGCGACCGAGTCGACCACCACCACGTCAACGCTGCCGGAGCGCACCAGCATGTCGGCGATTTCGAGACCCTGTTCGCCGGTATCGGGCTGGGAGATCAGGAGGTCGGAGACATTGACGCCGAGCTTGCCGGCGTAAACGGGGTCGAGCGCATTTTCGGCATCGATGTAGGCGGCGACGCCGCCGGCTTTCTGGACCTCGGCGACGACATGCAGGCACAACGTGGTCTTGCCGGAAGACTCCGGCCCGTAGATTTCGACGACGCGGCCGCGCGGCAGGCCGCCGATGCCGAGCGCGATGTCTAGGCCGAGCGAGCCGGTAGACACGACCTGGAGGTCGTTGTCGATCTGGGCCTGGCCCATTTTCATGATCGAGCCCTTGCCGAACTGCTTCTCGATCTGGGCCAGTGCCGCCTGTAGGGCTTTTGCTTTGTTGTCGTCCATCATGGGTTCCTTCCTGAAATCGGTTTGGATTATGGCACAGTTCTTGCCGCCGCTATCAGGGAGAGGACGGTTTCGAGGGCATGGATGACCGACAGCTTACGGATATTCTCGCGGTCGCCCTCGTAGTGGCGGGTTTCCGCCACCGGCGCTTCCCCTTTGCGGCAACAGGCAAAGCATACGGTACCCACTGGCTTATCCGGTGAGCCACCCGTCGGACCCGCGATGCCGGTGATGGCCAGTGAAATCAACGCCTTGGAATTTTTCAGCGCCCCGGCGGCCATTTCGCGGGCAACTTCCCGGCTCACGGCGCCGTGGGCTGCGAGCGTTGCAGGTCTCACGCCGAGCATTTCGATCTTGGCTTCGTTAGAGTAGGTGACAAAGCCGCGTTCGAACCATTCCGAACTGCCTGACGTGTGCGTGACGACTTCGGCCGCCCAGCCGCCGGTGCAGGATTCCGCGGTCGCCAGCGTCAGCGAGCGCTCACGCAAGGCCTTGCCGATGCGCTCGGAGAGGGAAGCAAGTTCGGCATCCATCGGTCTGCGGCTCAGAAGTAGCGGTCGAGCACGGCCTTGAACACGGCCAGGGTCAGCACTGTGTAGCCGGCGGCGACGGCGTCGTCCATCATGACGCCGAAGCCGTTCTTGACCGTGGTGTCGAACCAACGCGCCGGCTGCGGCTTGACGATGTCGTAGAAGCGGAACCACAGGAAGGCTGCGAGCTGCCAGGCGATCTGGTTGGGCACGACCAGCAGCGTCGCCCAGAAAGGCACGATTTCGTCCCAAACGATGGATCCGTGGTCGACGACGCCGAGGTGCCGGCCGGTGACGTGGCAGCACCAGACGCCGAACGCGAACATGAAGCCGACGAACAACGCGAAATTGAAGTCCGCCGGATAGGCCGCCCGCAGCAGCGGATAAGTCGCCCAGGCGAACAGCGTGCCTGCCGTGCCGGGCGCGAATCGCGACAGGCCGCTGCCGAAGCCGCAGGCGACGAAGTGCGCCGGATGGGCGAGCAGAAAGGATACGGGCGGCGGATTGCTTTTCTTGATCACGGTGGCAGCTTACCGAAAACGCCGTTTCAGTGCAGGCCGACCATCAGGTCGTGCCGGAATCGAAATGGTCGAAGCCGCGGCGCTCCTGCGCCATCGGCCGGCCGGCGTCCAGCAATTGCAGTTGGCCGGGCGTGCCGGCCGCTACCTCGCCGATGCAAGTGAGCGCCAACGGCAGCGTTGTGGCGAGAGTCTCGATCTCGGCATGCCGGGTCGGCGGCGCGGTGAAGACCAGTTCGTAGTCGTCGCCGCCGGCGAGCAGGCAGTCGCGCGCCAGCGCCGCGTCGACGCCGAACGCCAGCGCAGCGCCCGGCAGGCGCTCTAAATGGATCGTGGCGGCGAGCCCGGAGGCCTCGAGGATGTGGCCGAGGTCGGCGAGTAGGCCGTCGGAGACGTCGATGGCGGCGTCGGCGCAGCCGCGCAGGGCGAGACCGAGGGCGACGCGCGGCTGCGGCCGCTGCAGCGCCGCGCGGCAGGCGACCGCAGCCGCGTCGGACAGGACGCAGCGGCCCTGCCGGTGGGCTAGCCCGAGAGCGGCGAGCCCCGGCGCGCCGGAGACCCAGACTTCGTCGCCGGGCCGGGCACCCGAGCGCCGCAGCGCCTGGCCGGCAGGCACTTCGCCGCAGATGGTGACGCAGAAATTGCGCGGCCCCTTGGTCGTATCGCCGCCGATGACGTCGATGCCGAAGGCGTCGGCGCAGGCGAAGAAACCGGAGGCGAAGGCGGCGATCCAGGATTCGGTCGCCGCCGGCAGCGCCGCCGCCAGCAGCGCCCAGCGCGGCGCGGCACCCATCGCCGCCATGTCCGAGACATTGACGGCAAGGGTTTTCCAGCCGAGGTCGGCGGGATCGGTGTCGGGCAGGAAATGGGTGCCGGCTACCAGCATGTCGGTAGACAGCACCAATTCCATGCCGACGGCGGGCCGCACGATGGCGCCGTCGTCGCCGACGCCGAGCACCGTATGCCGGGTCGGGCGGCGAAAATAGCGGTCGATCAGTTCAAATTCCGAAGGCATGCTTCATGGCAGCGGGAATCGGGAATTTAGCCTGCCGCCGCACGCTTCGCGTGGCAGCGCCGGACTACTTTCTTACCTCGCCCGGCCGTAGTTCGGGCGCCAGCTTGTCTAGCACGCCGTTGACGAACTTGTGGCCGTCGGTGCCGCCGAACGTCTTCGCCAGTTCGATGGCCTCGTTGATGACGACGCGGTAAGGCGTCTCGGGGTGCGACTTCAGTTCGCAGGCGCCGAGCAGCAGGATGCCGCGTTCGATGGGTGAAACCTCCTCCCATTTGCGGTCGATGTGGGGGGCGAGCAGGTCGCGCAATCCACTCTCGTCGGCCAGCACGCCGTGCAGCAGCGCCAGGTAGAGTTCGCCGTCGCCCTTGTCGAAGCCGGGCACGCCGGCCGCCTGGGCTTCGATGCCGGCGGTGTCCTGGTCGGCGACGAGATGCTGGTAGAGCCCCTGGACGACGAATTCGCGCGCGCGCCGTCGCGGCGACTTGCTTCCGCTCACCTCACGGCTTTCAGCAGGTTCGCCATCTCGACGGCGGCCTGGGCGGCTTCGGCGCCTTTCTGCACCATGCGCGCGAGCGCCTGGTCGTCGTTCTCGGTGGTCATCACGGCGTTGGCGACGGGGATGCCGGTCTCGAGCTGGACTTCGCTGATGCCGCGCGCCGCCTCGTTCGAGACGATCTCGAAATGGTAGGTCTCGCCGC
>DAIEEM010000076.1 GCA_027325905.1 Rhodocyclaceae bacterium | reverse complement strand
CATCGCGCTGGCCAGCCGCTTCCAGCCGAGCGCCATCATCCTCGACGTCATGCTGCCGCATCTCGACGGCTGGGGCGTGATGCGCAGCCTCAAGGACAATCCGCGCACGCGCCACATTCCCGTCCATTTCATCACCTGCCTAGAGGACCGGCAGAAGGCCATGGCCATGGGCGCCATCGGCTTCGCCACCAAACCCGTCAGCATCGAGCAGTTGAACGGCGTGCTGCAGTCGATCGAAGGCTCGCTGGCGAAATCGGTGAGGAAGCTGCTGATCGTCGAGGACAACACCGACGAAGCCAAGAGCATGGTGGCCCTGCTCGAAGAGAGCGTCGTCGACATCAAGGTGGCGACGACCGGCAAGGACGCCATCGCCCTGCTTTCCGCCGAACCCTTCGACTGCCTGGTGCTCGACCTCGGGCTTTCCGACATGTCGGGCTTCGACCTGCTCGAATATATCCAGAGCCTCGACGGCGCGCGGCGCATCCCGGTCATCATCCACTCCGGCCGCGACTTGAGCCACGACGACGAGAAGAAGCTGCGCCGCTATGCCGAAAGCATCATCATCAAGGGCGCCAAGAGCCCGGAACGGCTGCTCAACGAGGTCACCCTGTTCCTCCACCTGGTCGAGAGCAACCTGCATCCGAACAAGCAGCGCATGATCCGCACCGCCATCGACAAGGAGGCCCAGCTCGAAGGCCGCAAGGTGCTGCTGGTGGACGACGACATGCGCAACATCTTCTCGCTCTCCAGCGTGCTGGCGGAGAAGAACATGGTGGTGATCGAGGCCGAGAACGGCAAGGAGGCCCTCGCCCGCCTCGACGAGCACGGCGACATCAGCATCATCCTGATGGACATCATGATGCCGGAAATGGACGGCTACACCGCCATGCGCGAAATCCGCAAGAACCCGCGCCACCTGAACATTCCCATCATCGCCATGACCGCCAAGGCGCTGAAAGGCGACCACGAGAAATGCATGGCGGCGGGCGCCAGCGACTACCTGGCCAAGCCCCTGGAGGTGGACAAGCTGCTGTCGCTGATCCGTGTCTGGATCTTCCAGCACGGTTAAACTCTCGGCCATGACAGCGGACGAACTGGTGGATGTGGAGATCCGGCTCCTCCTGGAGGGGCTGCAGCAGGTCTATGGCTACGACTTCCGCGACTACGCCGACGCCTCGATCAAGCGCCGGCTGACGCAATGGCTGGCCGAATCGCCGTTCGAAACGTTTTCGCAGGCGCAGTCGCGGCTGCTGCGCGAACCGGAACTGTTCGTCTCGCTGTTGCAGGGCATTACGGTCAACGTCACCGATATGTTCCGCGACCCGTCCTTTTTCCGCACCCTGCGCGAGCAGGTGATCCCCTTCCTCAAGACCTATCCGTTCGTCAAGATCTGGCACGCCGGCTGCGCCTCTGGCGAGGAGGCGTACTCGATGGCCATCCTGCTCAACGAGGAAGGCATGGCCGGGCGCTACCGCATGTACGCCACGGATATCGACGAAGCCGTGCTCGCCAAGGCCGCGCAAGGCGTGATGCCGATCACCGAGATGCAGCGCTACACCCGCAACTACCAGAAGAGCGGCGGCACGGCCTCGTTCGCCGACTACTATACGGCGCGTTATGATCGTGCCATCCTTGCCGCCAACCTGAAGAAGGACATCGTCTTCGCCCCGCACAACCTGGTGGCCGACGCCGAATTCGGCGAAATGAACATGGTCCTGTGCCGCAACGTCATGATCTATTTCAAGCCGGCGCTCAAGGAGCGCTGCCTGCGCCTGTTCGACAACAGCCTGCTGCCGGGCGGCTTCCTCTGCCTGGGGCTCAAGGAAACCCTGGAACGGCGGAAGATGGGGGACCACTACGACGAGCTGGTGCCCGGCTCGCGCATCTACCGCAAGCGCTATGGCTAAATTCCGGGCCGTGGTCATCGGCGTCTCCAGCGGCGGCGTGCAGGCGCTGAAGCTGCTGCTGGGCGAGTTGCCGGCGGACTTTCCGCTGCCGGTACTGATCGTCCAGCACATCAGCCCCGACGCCGGCAACGGCATGGCGAAGTTGCTCAACAACTTGTGCGCCATTCACGTCAAGGAGGCCGACGAGCAGGAACCGGTTGTGCCCGCCACCGTTTACCTGGCGCCGCCCAATTACCACCTGCTGGTTGAGCGCGACGGCTTTCTGTCGCTTTCCGCCGACCCGCCGGTGAGTTTTGCGCGTCCCTCCGTCGACGTCCTGTTCGAGTCGGCGGCGGCAGTGTTCGGGGAAGGGCTGATCGGCGTCATCCTGACCGGCGCCAACTACGACGGCAGCCGCGGCGTGCAGGCGATCAAGCAGAACGGCGGCATCGTCGTCGTGCAGGATCCCGACGACGCCGAAACGCCGCAAATGCCGCTGGCGGCGCTGGCGGCGACGGAGGCGGACCACGTCGTGGCGCTGGCCGACATGGCGGCGTTGTTGCAGAGCCTGGCCGGCGGCGGCGCGGCGCGGCGCGGTCGGAGCACGACGAGCCATGCCTGACCGCATTTCGCTGCTGCTGGTCGACGACCGCCCCGAGAACCTGGTGGCCCTTGAGGCCGTCCTCGGCAACCAGGGGCTCGACCTGGTGAAGGTCATGTCGGGGAACGACGCGTTGCGCTGCACCCTCAAGCAGGATTTCGCGCTGGTGCTGCTCGACGTGCAGATGCCCGGCATGGACGGCTTCTAGACCGCGGAGTTGATGCGCGCCAATCCGAAGACGCGGCACCTGCCGATCATCTTCGTCACCGCCGGCATGAAGGAAACCCACCAGCAGTTCAAGGGCTACGATGCCGGCGCGGTGGATTACCTGGTCAAGCCGTTCGAGCCCCACATCCTGCAAAGCAAGGTCAAGGTCTTCTGCGAACTCTACCGCCAGCGCCGCCAGCTCGAGACGAACCAGCAGCAGCTGGAGGTAAGGATCAAGGAACGGGTGGCCCAACTGCGGGACAGCGAAGAACGCTTCCGCATGCTGGCGATCCACGCACCCGTGGGCATTTACCAGATCGACAAGGAAGGCGATTGCCTGTTCGTGAACCACCGCTGG
Source organism: Rhodocyclaceae bacterium (assembly GCA_027325905.1). Taxonomy (GTDB): domain Bacteria; phylum Pseudomonadota; class Gammaproteobacteria; order Burkholderiales; family Rhodocyclaceae; genus Nitricoxidireducens. Next base: position 6,710 of record DAIEEM010000076.1, on the reverse strand, counting down.
TGCGAAATTTCCGGGCTCAGCCCCGAAGACGCCGCCGGGCAGGGCTGGACGCGGACGCTGCACCCGGACGACCGCGTCGCCGTCGCCGCGCTTTGGCGCGACGCCGCCTCGTCCGGCAGCGAGTGGGCGATGGACTACCGCTTCATCCGCCCCGACGGCAAGCTGGTCTGGGTGCACGGCAATGCCGTGCCGCTGCGCGACGAGAACGACGAAGTCACGGGATTCCTCGGCAACAACCTCGACATCACCGTGCGCAAGCGCGCCGAGGAACGCGAACGCACGCGCAGCGCCGTGGCGAGCCGGCTTGCCGAGGAAGCGCCCCTCGGCGACATCCTCCACCTGATCGCCGCCGGCGCCGAACGCCAGGCCCACGGCATGAGCTGTTCGATCCGGCTGCTCGACGCGCCGGTCGAACGGCGGGTCTACGGCGCGACGCCGGAATTTTCGGACCGCGCCGGCAGCCCACGCGTGATCGTCGGCGCCGACAACGCCGCCTGCGCTTCGGCCGCCGGCGGCGGCCAGCGGCTGGTGGTCGACGACGTCTACAATCACGTCGCCTGCGAGAACTGCCGGCCGGCGGCGGTGAGTCAGGAGCGGACTTCCTGCTGGTCGGAACCGATCATCGCCATGAACGGCGAGACGCTCGGCGTCTGCGCCTTCTACTGGACGCAGCCCGCCATCCCCGACGCCGGCGACATCGAACTGATGCGCGAGGCCGCCCAGCTGGCGGCGCTCGCCATCGAACGCAAGAGCACCGAAAACGAACTGCAGATCGCCGCCTCGGTGCACGAAGCCATCAGCGAAGCGATCGTCGTCACCGACGCCAGCGACCGCATCATCGCCATCAACCCGGCCTTCACGCAAGTCACCGGCTACAGCTCGGAAGAAACCCTCGGCCAGACGCCGCGCCTGCTGAAGAGCGGGCGGCACGACCGGGCTTTCTACCAGGAGATGTGGCACGACCTGGAAACGACGGGCCGTTGGGAAGGCGAGATATGGAACCGGCGCAAGAACGGCGAGGAATACCCCGAGTGGCTGTCGATCAACACCCTGCGCGACGCCGGCGGCAAGGTACTGCGCCGCATCGGCATGTTCGCCGACATCACGGAAAAGAAGCGTACCGAGGAAACCATCTGGCGCCAGGCCAACTACGACTCGCTCACCGACCTGCCCAACCGCCGCCTGTTCCGCGACCGCCTGCAGCATGAAATCATGAAGGCGCAGCGCGGCGGCCTCTACGTCGCGCTGCTGTTCGTCGACCTCGACCGCTTCAAGGAAGTCAACGACACCCTCGGCCACCATACCGGCGACCTGCTGCTGATCGAGGCGGCGCGCCGCATCTGTAATTTCGTGCGCGCCACCGACACCGTCGCGCGCCTCGGCGGCGACGAATTCACCGTCATCATGTCCGACCTCGTCGACACCGACCGCGTCGGCGAAGTCGCCCAGGGAATGCTCTTGGCATTGTCAAAGCCGTTCCCGCTCGGCAAGGAAGCCGTCTATATTTCCGCCAGCATCGGCATCACGATCTTCCCGAGCGACACCGACGACCTCGAATCGCTGCTGCGCAACGCCGACCAGGCCATGTACGCTGCCAAGGAACAGGGACGCAACCGCTTGAGCTATTTCACCGCCTCGATGCAGGCGACGGCGCAGCGGCGGCTGCAGCTTTCCAACGACCTGCGTGGAGCCATTGCCGCCGGCCAGTTGGAGGTGTATCTGCAGCCCATCGTCGACCTGGCGAGCGGTCGCATCTACAAGGCCGAGGCGCTGATGCGCTGGCGCCACCCGCTGCACGGCATGGTCGAGCCCTCGCACTTCATCCCCATCGCCGAGGAAACCGGGCTCATCACCGAAATCGGCGACTGGGTGTTCCGCGAATCGGCGCGCCTGGCCAAGCTCTGGTACGACTCTAGCTCGGCCGCGGACCTCGGGCGCGACGGCGTGCAGATCAGCGTGAACAAGTCGCCGCGCCAGTTTTTCTCGGGCAACACCCACGAGACCTGGATCCAGCACCTGACCGAAATCGGCCTGCCGACCACCTGCATCGCCATCGAAATCACCGAAGGCCTGCTGCTCGACGACCGCCCGGAAGTGGCGCTGAAGCTGGCGCAGTTCCGCGACGCCGGCTTCGGCATCTCGCTCGACGACTTCGGCACCGGCTATTCGGCCATGGCCTACCTGAAAAAGTTTCCCATCGACTTCCTCAAGATCGACCAGTCCTTCGTGCGCGACATGGCGACCGACCGCGGCGACCAGGCTATCGTCGAAGCCATCATCGTCATGGCCCACAAGCTCGGCCTCAAGGTAATCGCCGAAGGCGTCGAGACCATCGCGCAGCGCGACATGCTAAAGGCCGCCGGCTGCGACTATGGCCAGGGCTATTTGTTCGCCAAGCCGATGTCGACGGTGAACATGCCCTTCCCCGCCATCGCGCCCGGAAATGCCGAGAAGTAGCCCGGCCGCGGCAATTGGGCCCTACCGGCGGCGGAGCCCCGCGCCGAAACCGCTGCCTCAGGGCCGTGGTGCCCAGTAGGGGACGCCGTATGCGGGACTGGGTCCTGCTCGATAGGGATCGCCGACCACGTCGATGGCTCGGGCGAAATTCGTCGCGTTCGCCGTCGCAACGGTGTCCTTGTCGTGCGCGCTGGTCCATTCCGCATTCACGGCATAGCCCGCCTGGAACATGCATGCCTGGTAACCCGAACCCCGTTTCCGGCAACGCGGTATCTGCACCGCCAGAGGTACCGGCGCAACCGGCTTGCCGGCCTGCAATACGGGCTTGGCGACTTCCGTCGCCATCATCTGTTGTCCGAACCAGTTCCTCAACGCCATCATGGCATCGATGCCGCGGAAGACGCCGCCATAAATCGCCAACGCGAGAATCAACGCAACGGAAAAATATTTCCATCGGGAAAAGTTAATTTTCAACGACATTCCTTCCGGATTTCCGCCGCAGCGGCCCTACCACGGCCCGGCCTGGCTTCCAGCACGGCCGTAAGCTCTGGCGATAATGGCACACATACGGCCGGGCAACGGCTCATCGCCCCGCCTATGGAAACAATTCGGCCGCCTGTGGCGCGACGACGGCAGCCCGGACGCGGCGCTACATGCAGCCGTGCCAATGGACGGCAAGCTCCAGCATGCGATTGACGAACCCCCATTCGTTGTCGAACCAGACGAGCAGGTTGGCCTGCCGCCTGCCCGCCACGCGCGTCTGGCTGCCGTCGACGATGGCGGAATGCGGATGATGGTTGAAGTCGATCGAGGCGTGCGGTTCGTCGGTGTAGGCCAACAGGCCGGCGAAGGCGCCGTCGGCCGCCGCCGCCACGCGCGCATTGATTTCCGCCGCCGTCGCGTCGCGGCCCAGCGTCACGGTCAGGTCGATGGCCGAGACGTTCAATACCGGCACACGGATCGCCTTGGCCTGGACGCGGCCGGCCAGTTCGGGCATCAGGCGCTCGACGCCTTTGGCCAGCCCCGTGGACACCGGAATCATCGACTGCATGGCCGAGCGCGTACGCCGCAAGTCGGCATGATGGTAGCCGTCGATGAGCGGCTGGTCGTTCATGACCGAGTGCAGCGTCGTCATCGACGCCTGCTCGACGGCGAACGCCGCGTGCAGCAGCGTCAGCACCGGAACGATCGCGTTGGTGGTGCACGAAGCCGCGGAAACGATGCGTTCGTCGCCGCTCAGGCGCTGGTGGTTGATGCCGACTACGGCAGTGCGGTCGACGTCGGCGGCGGAATGGCCGGGGTGCGAGAGCAAGAGGCGCGGACAGCCGGCGACGAGGAATTGTTCCAGCTCGCGGCGATAGGCGAAGCGCCCCGAACACTCCACCAGCAAGTCCACACCGAGGTCGCCCCAGCGCACTTCCTGTGGCGTCGTGGCATGGCTGACCGGGATGGAGACGCCGTCGATGCTCAGGCATTCGCCGGCGCGCTCGACGCGGCCGGGGAAACGGCCGTGCGTCGAATCGAAGCGCGTCAGGTAGGCGATGCTGTCGAGGTCGGCGGGTTCGTTGATCGCCGCGACCTCGATGCGCCCGCGCAACGGGGATTCGTGGTGCGCTCGCAGCAGGCAGCGCCCGATGCGGCCGTAGCCGTTAATCGCGATACGCAGTGGCATGGCAGAAGCGATCGGAAGGCCGGACTCTCCCGGCCTTCGAACCATGGACGCCCTGCCCGCCTTACTCGGCGGCAGGCGCTTCGGCGGTCTCGCCGTCCGTCGGACGGTCGAGCAGTTCGACGTAGGCCATCGGCGCATTGTCGCCGACGCGGAAGCCCATCTTAAGGATGCGCAGGTAGCCGCCGGGACGGCCGGCATAGCGCGGGCCGAGCACGTCGAAGACCTTGCCGACGATCTCGCGGTCGCGCAGGCGGTCGAAGGCGAGGCGGCGGTTGGCCAGGCTCGGCGACTTGCCGAGGGTGATGATGGGCTCGACGACGCGACGCAGTTCCTTGGCCTTCGGCAACGTGGTCTTGATGACCTCGTGGCGCAGCAGGGAGACTGTCATGTTGCGCAGCATCGCCAGGCGGTGCGACGAGGTGCGGTTGAGTTTACGGAGTCCGTTACGGTGGCGCATGGTATTTCTTCCTTTGTGCGGCCGCCGCGCAGGGCTAGCGGCCGGTTAATTTTTATTTTGGAATGGTGAGACGATTCGACCGGGCCTTCGTTTCCGAGTACCCGGCCGGTTGGTTAGCCCAGCTTCTCCAGCCCGGCCGGCGGCCAGTTCTCGAGTTTCATGCCCAAGGTCAGCCCGCGCGAAGCGAGCACTTCCTTGATTTCGTTGAGCGACTTGCGGCCCAGGTTCGGCGTCTTCAGCAGCTCGGTTTCGGTGCGCTGGATCAAGTCGCCGATGTAGTAGATGTTCTCGGCCTTGAGGCAGTTCGCCGAACGCACCGTCAACTCGAGATCGTCGACCGGGCGCAGCAGGATCGGATCGACTGAGGCAACCTTCGGCGCTTCGACCGACAGCGGCGTGCCTTCGAGGTCGGCGAACACCGAAAGCTGGTCCATCAGGATACGCGCGGCGTAGCGAATCGACTCTTCCGGATCGATGGCGCCGTTGGTCTCGATGTCGACGATCAGCTTGTCGAGGTCGGTGCGCTGTTCGACGCGCGCCGACTCGACGGCGTAGCTGACGCGGCGCACCGGGCTGAACGAGGCGTCCATCAGGATGCGGCCGATGGACTTGCTTTCCTTCGCCGTAAGGCGAATGTTGGCAGGCTCGTAGCCGCGGCCGGTCTCGACCTTGATCTGCATCTCGATCTTGCCGCCGGGGGCGAGATGGGCGATGACGTGGTCGGGATTGATGATCTCGACGTCGTGCGAGGCCTCGATGTCGGCAGCCGTAACGACGCCTTCGCCCTTCTTCGACAGGTTCAGCGTGGCCTCGGAGCGGCTGTGCAGCTTGAGCACGATGCCCTTGAGGTTGAGCAGGATGTCGACCACGTCTTCGCGTACGCCGTCCAGCGTCGAATACTCGTGCAGCACGCCTTCGATCGAGACTTCCGTCGGGGCGGCACCGGGCATCGAAGACAGCAGGATGCGGCGCAGGGCGTTGCCCAGCGTATGGCCGTAGCCGCGCTCGAACGGTTCCATGACCACACGGGCATGCACCGGGGACAGCGTCTGCACGTCGATAATGCGCGGTTTCAGAAGTGCGTTGCTTTGCATCGGACGTCCTCGAAAAAGCATCGCAGGGCGCCGGGAGGCGCCCCGCCGATTAATGATTAACGCGAATACAGTTCGACCACGAGGCCTTCGTTGATCGACGGCGGCAGGTCCTCGCGGGCAGGCAACGACTTGAACACGCCGCGGCCTTCCTTGACGTTGACCTCGATCCACGCGGGGAAGCCGCGCGATTCGGCCGCTTCCAGCGCGCCCTTCGAGCGCAGGTGGTTGCGGGCGGCATCCGTCAACTGGATCGTTTCGCCGGGACGCACGTTGTAGGAGGGGATGTTCAGGCGCTTGCCGTTCACCAGCACGCCGTTGTGGCGCACGATCTGGCGCGATTCGGCGCGCGACGCGCCGAAGCCCATACGATAGACGACGGCGTCGAGGCGGGATTCAAGTAGCTGCAGCAGGTTCTCGCCGGTCTGGCCCTTCTTGCGCTCGGCTTCGGCGAAGGTCTTGCGGAACTGGCGTTCGAGGATGCCGTAGATGCGGCGAATCTTCTGCTTCTCGCGCAGTTGCTGGCCGTAGCCGGACAGGCGCTGGCCGGACTTCTGGCCGTGCTGGCCGGGCGCGTAGGCGCGACGCTCGACCGAGCACTTGTCGGTGAAGCACTTCTCGCCCTTGAGGAAGAGTTTCTCGCCCTCGCGACGGCACTGGCGGCACTTGGGGTCTAGATTGCGGGCCACTGTTGATGCTCCTTGTTAGATGCGGCGGCGCTTGGGGGGCCGGCAGCCGTTGTGCGGGATCGGCGTGATATCCGTGATGCTGGATATCTTCATGCCGAGGGCATTGAGGGCGCGGACCGCGGATTCGCGGCCGGGGCCGGGGCCCTTGATGCGCACTTCTAGATTCTTGACGCCGCATTCCTGGGCGGCCTTGCCGGCAGCCTCGGCCGCGACCTGGGCCGCGAACGGGGTCGACTTGCGCGAGCCCTTGAAGCCGGCACCACCGGAAGTCGCCCAGGCCAAGGCGTTGCCCTGGCGATCGGTGATGGTGATGATGGTGTTGTTGAAGGAGGCGTGCACGTGGG
>DAIEEM010000064.1 GCA_027325905.1 Rhodocyclaceae bacterium | reverse complement strand
GAGATAGCGATAACTGTCGGCGTCGGCGGCGATCTTCTGCCCCAGCCAGGGCAGCAGCTTGAAGGAATAGAGGTCGTAGGCGGGCGCCAACGGCTCCCACACTTTCGAGAATTCGAGCACCAGCAGGCGCCCGCCCGGCCGCAGCACGCGCCGCATCTCGGCCAGCGCCAGTTCCTTGTGCGTCATGTTGCGCAGGCCGAAGGCGACGGTGACGACGTCAAAATAGTCGGACGGGAAGGGCAGCTTCTCGCCGTCGCACTGGGCGGCCGGGCAAAGCGCGCCTTCGTCGAGCAGGCGGTCGCGGCCGCGCGTCAGCATGGCGTTGTTGATGTCGGTGAGCCAGACTTCGCCGCCGGCGCCGACGCGCTTGGCGAAAGCCGAGGAGAGATCGGCCGTGCCGCCGGCGACGTCGAGCACGCGGTCGCCGGCGCGCACGCCGGAAACCTGGATGGCAAAGGCTTTCCAGAGGCGGTGCAGGCCCATGGACATCAGGTCGTTCATGATGTCGTACTTGCCGGCGACCGAGGAGAAGACGCCGCGCACGCGCTGGGCCTTCTCGTGCTCGGGAACGGTCTCGAAGCCGAAATGGGTTTCGCTCATGGCTGATCCAATAGGAAAACGGTCAGTGCTTGCCGCAGGTGCCGCCGGCCTTCGGCGGCTGCGTCGAACTGTCGACGTCGCGGCTGCCGCCCTCGGCATCGAGGCGGGCCAGGTAATCCTGCCAGTACTTCTCGTAGTGGCTGCCGAGGTCGTAGAGCGTATCCCAGGAAAAGAGGCCCGAGTCGTGGCCGTCGGAGAAGGTCGGCTTGATCGCATAATTGCCGACGGCCTCGACTGTGTCGATGACGACGTTGCGCTTGCCGGTCTGCAGCGTCTCCTGTCCCGGGCCGTGGCCGCGCACTTCGGCCGAGGGACTATAGACGCGCAGGTATTCGTAGGGCAGCTTGAAGGTGCTGCCGTCGGCGAAGCTGACTTCCATCAATTTCGACGCCTGGTGCAGCTTGATTTCGGTGGGAACGGGAGTATTGCGGTCGAGGCCGGCCATAGCAGTGATGCCTTGTTGCGTGAGGCCGTCTATCATAGCGCAGTCGCGCCCCCCGCTACGTGTCACAAAAGCGTCACCCCGTCGCAATAGACTGCCGCTACCGCCTTAACGCACGGATACCCATGTCAGCCAAAATTCTTGTCGTCGAGGACGAACCCGCCATCCAGGCCCTGATCGCCGTCAATCTCAAGCGCGCCGGCCATGAGGTCGTCGCCGCGCTCGATGCCGAAACCGCGCGTCGCCATGTGGACGAGATGCTGCCCGATCTGGTCCTGCTCGACTGGATGCTGCCCGGCATGAGCGGCCTCGAATTCGCGCGCCGCCTGCGCGGCGATGCCCGCACCCGCAATGTGCCGATCATCATGCTGACGGCGCGCGGCGAAGAAAGCGACAAGGTGCAGGGTTTGACCACCGGCGCCGACGACTACGTCACCAAGCCCTTCAGCCCGAAGGAACTGCTTGCCCGCATCCAGGCCGTGCTGCGCCGCCAGCGCCCGCAGGCCGCCGAAGACGCCCTGGAAGTCAACGACCTGCGCCTCGATCCGGTTACCCATCGCGTCACGGCGGCTGGCCGCGCGGTGAATCTCGGCCCGACCGAATTTCGCCTGCTGCATTTCCTCATGGCCCATGCCGAGCGCGTGCATAGCCGCGTCCAGCTCCTCGACCAAGTGTGGGGCGACCACGTCTTCGTCGAAGAAAGAACCGTCGACGTGCACATCCGGCGCCTGCGCGCCGCGCTCGAAGCGACCGGCCATGATGCGCTGGTGCAGACCGTGCGCGGCAGCGGCTACCGCCTTTCCGCCGAAGCGGCGGAACAGTGAGCGCCGTGTTCGCCGACCTGTTCCGCGCCTGTCTCTGGCTGGCCGCCGCGACCGCCCTGGGTTGGCTGCTCGACGGCGCGCCGGGCGCGCTGATGGCCGTGCTGATGATCGCCGTCTATCTCATCACCCGCCATTTGTCGCGCCTCGCCGAGCTGATCCGCTGGGCCAGGCAGCCCGTCGGCACCGAGACGCCTTCGGCTTCAGGTCTATGGGAGCAGGCCTACGACGCGCTGCGCCGCCGCGCCCGCCTCGGCGCCGAACAGCGCGACGAGCTGGGCAAGCTGCTCGACCGCTTTCGCCAGGCCGCTGAGGTGATGCCCGACGGCGTCGTCATCCTCGACGGCCATCGCAACATCGAGTGGATGAACGCGCGCGCCGAACTGTCGCTCAACCTCAACTCCTCGCGCGACCTCGGCACGCCGATCACCTATTTCCTGCGCGAGCCGGAATTCCTCGCCTATCTGGTGCAGAGTCACCCGAGCGGCTCGCTGCTGCTGCGTTCCGCGCGCAGCCCCGGCCAAACGCTGCAGATCCAGTCGGCGCCGTTCGCCGCCGGCCGCAGCCTGCTGCTGGTGCGCGACGTGACGCAGATCCAGAAGCTCGAAACCATGCGTCGCGATTTCGTCGCCAACGTTTCGCACGAGTTGCGCACGCCGTTAACGGTGGTGGCGGGCTTCCTTGAGACCGCGGCCGACGGCATCGCCGAACTGCCGCCCGACGACATCCACCAGTTTCTCGAAATGGCGGGCGATCAGGCCAAGCGCATGCAGCGCCTGATCGAGGATCTGTTGACGCTGGCGACGCTGGAAACCGACGCGCCGCCGCAGGAGGAAGCGGTGGACATGCCGCAACTGCTGGCCGAAGTGCACAGCGAAGCGGTGGCGTTGTCCGGCGGCCGGCACACGATCACACTCGAAAACATCGGCCCGGCGACGCTATTGGGCAGTTACAAGGAATTGCGCAGCGCCTTGGGCAACCTCGTCAGCAACGCCGTGCGCTACACGCCCAGCCAGGGACGCATCGATCTTTGCTGGCGCAGCAACGCCGTCGGCGCCGTATTTGCCGTCAACGACAGCGGCATCGGTATCGACATCCAGCACCTGCCGCGGCTGACCGAACGCTTCTACCGCGTCGACCGCGGCCGCTCGCGCGACACCGGCGGTACCGGCCTTGGGCTGGCCATCGTCAAGCACGTGCTGGAGCGCCACCAGGCGCGCCTGGAAATCAGCAGCGAGCCGGGCAAGGGCAGCAGCTTCGCCGCCGTGTTCCCCGGCCGGCGCATTCAGGCCGGCTCGTAGGCGACGCGCTCGAAGTCGGCGCCGCGCTCGACCAGGCGCGTCAGGCGCACCTGGCGCGGCTGTCCGGCGAAGACTTCCAGCGTGAGGCCGAGCTTGAAGGTTCCGATCGGCGCGACGAGGCTGGCCTCCTGACCGGTCGCCGCGACGGCAGGCAGCAGGAAGCCCGGACGATACTGTTCGCCGGCGGCGGCGAGACCGGCGCCGCGTAGCGCGATCGGCTCCGGGCGGCCGGGGAAGAAATGCAGGCCGACGCCCAAGGTGTCGTCCACCAGCGCCCAGCGCACGCAACCGAGGATGTAGAACGGCGCGTCGGCCGGGCAAACCGCGATCAACTGGCGATGGCCGATGCGCGCGCCGCTCTGCGCCAGCGGCCGCGCGATGCGCAGGCCCGCAGACGAGGCATTGACCATGTGCCAGTCTTCGACCGCCTGCCATTCCTCGGCGGCAAAGCCGTGCTGCTCGCTGAAGTTCTCGTCGCGATGGGTGGCGACGCGGCCGAAGGTGGCGATTTCCTCCTGCTCGCGCCGCAACAGCCGCAGGTCCGTCGGCGCGATCTGCTTGAAGGGCTTGCCGCCGGCGACGTAGTAATGGATCGCGTCGACGCCGACGACGACGCGGCAGGCGCCGCTGGTTGGGCGGCGCTCGAAACCGCGGATAGCGGCGCCCTTGCACCAGCGCTGGTAGAGCAGCGTCAGCAGTTGCTCGCAGGCCGGCTGGGTGCAATCGTCGCCCAGATTGAGCTTGTCCGGCGCCGCGCCCTGCGCCAGCAGCGCCAAGCGCTTCTTGAGGCTGCGCCTGAGCTCAAGGGTGTCCAGCCAGCGCGCCCCGGGGCTGTCGATCGGCCGGTAGCTCGCCGGCAGTTCGGCGGCAAGATCGACGCACAGCGGGATCGCCTGGGTAGTGAAGGGCGGCGGCGCATCGACGACGCGCACCTTGGCGGCAAAGCGTCGGGCCCAGCGCGCCGCCCAGTCGATCTGGCGCTGACTGTGTTCGTGCAGGTTGCCGGCCCCAAGCAGCAAGGCCTCGACATAGGCGGCCTGCGGGCTGCCCGGGGTCTTGCCCAGGCGCAACGCATCCGGCACGTCGTGGCCGGCGACATTGAGTTGCTCGGCGGCGGCGTAAAGCTGGTGCAGCACGCGCCAATGCTCGGCGGTCGGGCTGCGGCTGACGCGATGCGTTTCCAACTGCTCGGCGACCAGCGCCGCGAGCGCCCGCTGCAGCACCAGCGCCGCCTTCGGCTTCATGCGTGCGTCGTTGGCGAAGCAGGCTTCGGCGCAACGCATGTAGCCGGTCACCACGGCGTGCCACAACGCGTAACTGGACTCGAAAGCGGCCTGCTCGGCCGGCGCCAGCGGCTGCGGCTTGCCGACGAATCTGCGGCCGAATTCTTCCTGGGCTTCGTAGATCGGCCCGCGCAGCAACTCGAGGATGTCGAGGCGTTCGACGGCTTCGAGCGTCGCCCGGTTCTGCAATTTCAGCTCGCGCAGAAACAGCGCCAGCATTTGCGCCGCGTCGGTGAGCGGGACCGTCTGCAGCCAACTGCGGCACGCGGCGGTGGTGGTGAAGGCCGGCGCCTGGTCGGGGCCGGCGGCGGGGGCGGTGGTCATGCTCCTGATACCTCTGCGGACAAGAGTTCGGTGATCGTCGCGGCGAGATCCGTGTTGTCGAGGGATCGCCGCAGCGCGGCGGGACGCTGGGCGCCGGCCCAGATCGGCGCCGGGAAATGGCTATCGTCGCGCCAGCGCGGGATGACGTGCCAATGCAGGTGCGGCACGACGTTGCCGAGGCTGGCGAGGTTGATCTTGTCTGGACGCAGCAGGGCGCGCAACGCGCCCTCGGCGGCGAACACGACGTTCATCAGATGGCGCCGGTCGGCACCGTCGAGACTCGTCATTTCGGCGACGTGGGCGACCCAGACGACGCGGCAGAAGCCCGGGAAAGCCCGTCCCTCCTCGCCGCCGACGCGCACGACGCGGCAACGGTCGTCCGTCCAGACGACTTCACCGCCGCTACCCGCGCAGAGTTCGCAATCGCTCATAAGCCAAGCATACCTTCAAGTGCCGCGGGAAGCACGACTTGCCCCCGGACGACGCTAGCGCCGCAGCCAGTACAGCAATTGGTCAGCGGGGCTCGGCCGGGCGTAAAGGAAGCCCTGGAAGGCCGTGCAGCCGAGCGACCGCAGCAGCGCGGCCTGCGCCTCGGTTTCGACGCCTTCGGCGACGACGGTCATCTTGAGCGCTTGCGCCAGTGCGATGATGGTGCGCACGATCTGGGCATCTTCGTCGACGCGGTCGGCGTTCATGACGAAGGAGCGGTCGATCTTGAGGACGTCGATGGGCAGGCGTCGCAAGGAAGCAAGGCTCGAATAGCCGGTGCCGAAATCGTCGATCGCCACCGTGACGCCGATTTCACGCAGGCGATGCAGCAAGGCCGAGGCCTGCTTGGGGTCGGCCATGACCAGGCTTTCGGTGACCTCGATCTGCAGGCGCGACGGCGGGATGCCGTGGTGCTCCGCCAGGGCCGTGATCCGCTCCACCAGCGTGTTCTGCTGCAACTGTTTGGCCGAGACGTTGACGGCGATGGTCGGCGTCAGGCCGAGGGTCTGCCAGGCGGCCGACTGGCGGCAGGCTTCGTTGAGCACCCAGTCGCCGATGTCGATGATGAGGTCGCTTTCCTCGGCGACGGGGATGAAATCGGCCGGCGACACCAATCCGCGCACCGGATGGCGCCAGCGCACCAGCGCCTCGACGCCGCAATTATTGCCCGATTCGACGCACACCTTGGGCTGGTAATAGAGCACCAACTCGTCGTTGGCGATGGCGTGGCGCAGCTCGCTCTCGAGCTTCAGGCGCAGCGAGGCCAGTTCCATCATCTCGGCGCGGAAGAAGCGGTAAGTGCCGCGACCCTCGGCCTTGGCGGCGTACATGGCCGTATCCGCATGCTTCATCAGCGCCAGGGCGTCGTCGCCGTCTTCGGGGAAGCAGGCGATGCCGAGCGAGGCCCCGATGCGGATGTCGTTGCCGCGGATGTCGAGCGGCTGCGCCACCTCGGCGATGATGTCGGTGGCGAGGGCGGCGCAGTGCTCGGGCTCGCTGAGGTCTTCGAAGAGCACGACGAACTCGTCGCCGCCCATGCGCGCTACGGTATCCATGCTGCGCAGGCGCGACTTGATGCGTGCGGCAACCTCCTCCAGCAGCGCGTCGCCGACGTCGTGACCGAGCGAATCGTTGATGTCCTTGAAGCGGTCGAGATCGATGAAGATGACCGCCAGGCGCGTCATTTCGCGGGCGGCGCGCTCGATGGCGTGCTGCATGCGGTCCTGCAGCAGCGCGCGGTTGGGCAGGCCGGT
>DAIEEM010000063.1 GCA_027325905.1 Rhodocyclaceae bacterium | reverse complement strand
ATGATCCACTGGTACTCGGAATCGCCCTTGTTGCCTGCGGTTGCGCCCGACTCCTCTGCTAAAATCGCATGCTGTGGATAGGCGTCGCGCAGGATGTCGATGATGGCGGCCTCGGCGGCCTGGTCGACTTCGGTGACGAAGTCGCTTTGTTGTTTGACGCTGACTTTCAGGTGGCCGACATCCATACTGGCGCGGTTGATGATCTGGCCGGCGCGGCGAGCGGCCTTGACGGCGATGTTGAGCATGGGATGCATGGCGGCGGGACTGCGGAAAGGCGCTTGGCGCGAAGGTGCGGATTCTAATATGAACGACACATCGCCGCTCGCGCGGGTCCGCATCGTCCTGTCCCACACCAGCCATCCCGGCAACATCGGCGCGGCGGCACGCGCCATGAAAACCATGGGGCTGTCCCGTCTGGTGCTGGTGAATCCGCGCCACTTTCCCGATCCGCAGGCGGAGGCGATGGCGGCCGGCGCCGGCGACGTACTGGCGCGGGCCCAGGTTTGCGCTTCGCTGGAGGAGGCGCTCGCCGGCACGACGTTCGCCACGGCGATGACGGCGCGGCGCCGCGGCCTTGCCGTCGAGCCGCTGTGGGCGCGCGAAGCGGCTACCGAATTGTCGGTGCTGGCGGTACGGAGCGAGGTGGCGCTGGTCTTCGGCAACGAGACGGCGGGACTTTCCAACGAGGAAGTCTCGCTGTGCATGCGCTGGGCGAAGATTCCCACCGACCCCGATTGCTCGTCCCTGAACCTGGCGCAGGCGGTGCAGGTGCTCTGCTACGAACTGCGCATGGCTGCCGTCGATGCCGGCGTGCCGCCGGCGATCAACGATGCCGGCGTGCCGGCCGGCCACGAGGAGGTCGAGGGCCTGATGGCGCACCTCGAACGCGCGGCGACGGCCTCCGGCTTTCTCGATCCGGCCCAGCCCAAGCGCCTGATGCCGCGCATGCGCCGCCTGTTTGCGCGTGCCGGACTGGAGAAGGAGGAGGTCAATATCCTGCGCGGTATGCTTTCGTCATTCGAGACGGGGCCGTATCGCAAACGCGAGTAGACCTTGGCCTTGGCGGCGGCCCGAATAAAAAAAAGATTGACCGGAACGCTCGGGTTTTTTACTATTTCATCAATTTCTAATGGATTTCCCCTCATGGTCACCCGGTTGAAGGAAGACATCGCCTGCGTATTCGAGCGGGACCCGGCGGCACGCACGATCTGGGAGGTGTTGACCTGCTATCCGGGCCTGCACGCCCTGACGCTGCATCGCTTCGCGCATTGGCTGTGGGGGCATCGCCTGCGCTGGCTGGGGCGCTTCACGTCGCACTTCACGCGTTGGATCACCGGCATCGAGATCCATCCCGGCGCGACCATCGGCCACCGCGTCTTCATCGACCACGGCATGGGCGTGGTCATCGGCGAGACGGCCGAGATCGGCGACGAGTGCACGCTCTACCACGGCGTCACGCTGGGCGGTACCTCCTGGCAGAAGGGCAAGCGCCATCCGACGTTGGAACGCGGCGTCGTCGTCGGCGCCGGCGCCAAGGTGCTGGGGCCGATCGTTATCCGCGAAGGCGCCAAGGTCGGGTCCAACGCCGTCGTCGTGCGCGACGTGCCGCCGGGGGCGACCGCCGTTGGTATACCGGCGCGCATCGTCGAAGCCGGGCGCAGCGAGGTGCGCGAAGCCAAGGCCGAGAAGCTCGGCTTCTCGGCCTACGCTGTGAGCGGCAACGAGGACGATCCGCTTTCGCTGGCGATCCACGGCTTGCTCGACCATGCGGTCGAGACCGACCGCCGCATCGAACTCCTGCTCAAGTACGTCGAGCGCGCCGGCGTTTCCGTCGAAGACGACGTCGCCACCGCCGACAAGTTCGACCCGAAATATCTTTCCAAGATAGTTGACTAGGGTTATTCGGATGGATATAGTTGATAAAAACGGTCGGGTATTAATTTCCGATTGGCCGTTTTGTTGAGTAAGGAAAGGACAATCATGAGACTGACGACCAAAGGACGTTTCGCGGTGACGGCGATGATCGACTTGGCATTGCGCCAGCACGATGGCCCCGTGACCCTTGCGGGTATCGCCGAACGCCAGAGCATTTCGCTTTCCTATCTCGAACAACTGTTCGGCAAGTTGCGTCGCCAGCAACTGGTGGCGAGCGTGCGCGGCCCGGGCGGCGGCTATTGCCTTGCCAGGCCGATGGAAGCGGTGTCCGTGGCGGACATCATCCGCGCCGTGGACGAGCCGCTCGACGCGACGAACTGCGGCGGCAAGCGCAATTGCCACGACGACAACCTGTGCATGACGCACGTGCTGTGGACCAATCTCAACACGCGCATGTTCGAGTACCTGAGTTCGGTGAGCCTCGCCGAACTGGTGCGGCAGCAGCGTCCGGCGAACGCGCCGGAACTGCCCGTTGCGGCGCGCCCGGCGCGGCGCACGCGGCGCAGCATCGCCGTTGCGGTGGCCGCCTGATCGCCGATAGCCGCGCAATGTTCGCCCCGGTCTACTTCGACTACAACGCCACGACGCCCGTCCTCGATTGCGTCCGGGAGGCCATGCTGCCGTACTTCTCGCAGCGCTACGGCAACGCCTCCAGTCGCCACGAATACGGCCGTGCTGCGCGCCTGGGCGTCGATACGGCGCGCCAGCAGGTGGCGGCGGCGCTGGGCGCGCATCCGACAGAAATCGTCTTCACCAGCGGCGGATCGGAAGCCAACAATCTTTTCGTCAGGGGGGCGGCGGCCTGCATGAAGCCCGGCGTCATCGTCGTTTCCGCCGTCGAGCACCCCTGCGTGCGCGAACCGGCTCGGGAACTGGCCCGCCAGGGCTGGTCGCTGCACGAGATCGCTGTAGACGGCGCAGGCCGGGTCAAGGCCGATGATTTTGCCGCGGCGTTGGATAAGCGTCCGCAGCTGGTTTCCGTGATGCTGGCCAACAACGAGACCGGCGTCGTGCAAGACATTGCAGCGCTGGCGCTGCGCGCCCAGTCCAGCCGTTGCTGGTTTCACAGCGACGCGGTGCAGGCGCTCGGCAAGCTGCCGCTGGATTTCCGCCGCCTCAACGGCGACGGTGTCCATGCGCTGACCGTGTCGTCCCACAAGATCGGCGGGCCGAAAGGCGCCGCCGCGCTGGTGCTCGACAAGCGCGTCGAATTGAAGCCGCTGATTGCCGGCGGCGGCCACGAGCGCGGCCTGCGTTCGGGGACGGAAAACGTGCCGGCCATCGTCGGTTTCGGCGTCGCCTGCGAATGGGCGGCGAGCCGGCTCGCCGACGACGCGCGGCGGCTCCGCGGCCTGCGTGCGGCGCTGGAGCGCGGCCTGGCGGCGCAAGGCGCGACGATCTTCGGCGCGGAAGCCGAACGCCTGCCGAATACCGTATATTTCGCCCTCTCCGGCGTCGACGGCGATACCCTGGTCGCGCAGATCGACCGCGCCGGTTATGCCGTGGCCAGCGGCGCCGCCTGTTCGAGCGCCAAGCCCGAGCCGTCGCACGTGCTGACGGCGATGGACGTGGCGCCGGAACTCGCGCGCGGCGCGGTGCGCGTGAGCCTCGGTGCGGACAGCACGGAAGACAGGGTCAATGGTTTCCTGCACGCCCTCGCCGAGACGCAGCGCCGCTTGCGCGGTCTCGCGGCGCTGGCGGCGTAATATTTTCTTGGAGCGATACGATGCTGAAGTTTCCGATCTACCTCGACTATTCGGCGACAACCCCGGTCGATCCGCGCGTCGCGGAAAAAATGATTCCCTACCTCGTCGAGAAGTTCGGCAACCCGGCCTCGCGCTCGCATGCCTTCGGCTGGGAAGCGGAACAGGCCGTCGAGGAAGCGCGCGGCGAAGTCGCGGCGCTCGTCAATGCCGACCCCAAAGACATCATCTGGACGTCGGGCGCCACCGAGTCGAACAACCTCGCCATCAAGGGCGCGGCGAATTTCTACGCCGCCGCCAAGGGCAAGCACATCGTCACCGTGGCGACGGAACACAAGGCCGTGCTCGACACGGTCAAAGAGCTCGAACGCCAGGGT
>DAIEEM010000056.1 GCA_027325905.1 Rhodocyclaceae bacterium | reverse complement strand
CGCTGCTGGTGCTGACCTTCGGCGACGGCGTCAAGTGCTTCACCCTCGACCGCGAGTTCGGCCACTTCGTCCTCACCCAGGACAACATGCGCATTCCGGAGGAAACCCGGGAATTCGCCATCAACATGTCCAACGCGCGCTTCTGGGAACCGCCGGTGCGGCGCTACGTCGACGAACTGCTCGCCGGCAAGGCGGGGGCGCGCGGCCAGGACTTCAACATGCGCTGGGTGGCCTCGATGGTCGCCGACGTCTTCCGCATCCTCACGCGCGGCGGCGTCTTCATGTACCCGGTAGACAGCAAGACGAAGGGCCAGGGCGGCAAGCTGCGCCTGATGTACGAGGCCAACCCGATGGCGATGATCGTCGAGCAGGCGGGCGGCCTGGCGACGACGGGACGCGAGCGCATCCTCGACATCCAGCCGTCCAAGCTGCATCAGCGCGTGCCGGTGATCCTCGGCTCGAAGAGCGAGGTGGAGCGCGTGACGGCCTACCACCAGGCCTGAGAACGCGGCGGTCGCTGGGTCGAGGCGGCGGGCCGGCGTGGGCTCCGCGTTCCAGCGGCGAAACCGTCAGCCGACCGGCCTCACTCCTCCGCCGGCGCCTGCCACTCGAAGCTGCCGCTGCTGCCGGCGAACAGCCGCGTGGCGGTGCTGCCGAGTTCGTGCAGGCGTTTGTGCAGGCCCTTGGGCGTGAGATTCGCCAGCGGCGTCTCGCCGACGGCGGGGCGCAGAGTGAAAACTTGCGTGTCGCCCGACACCGTTTCGATGCTGCAGGCGATGCCGAGGGCGACATCCTTCCTGGCCTGGGCGACCGCCGCAATATCCTGCTCGACGCCGGCGACATATTCCCGCAGCACCTTGACCTCCTCGTTGAGCGCGGCCACCTTGCGCAGTTCCGGCGCGACGCGGCGCAGCAGGGCGTCCCATTGCGCCTGCTGCTGCGGGTTCAGCACCAAGGTCTTGGCCTTGATCCGGGGCTGCATCGAGAGATAGCTCTTCATCTCGGGCTGGGCGGCCAGCGCCTGGAGCGCGGCGGCAAGCTTGGCGGACTGCGCCGCGGCCTCGTCGCGCCCCGCCTCAAGAGCCTTGCGCTGCTCGTCGAAAGTCGTCAGCTCAGGCAGCAGCAGCGTGACCGAGGTGGCTTCATCCTTGCGCATGGCCGCGCTTCGCAGCACGACGTTCTTCGCCGCGACGGCGCAGCCTTCGGCCTGCTCGATGACGACCTCGTCGGCGACGACGTCGCAATTGACGGCGCGGGCGATACGCACGCGGCCGGCGACGACGATGCAGCTCTCGGCGCGGTCCACCACGACGTCGCCGCCGCGCGCCTCCAGCAGCGCCCGCGAGGCCGCGCCTTCGACCGCGATGCTGCCGTTCGGGCTGTGGATGTTGCCGCCGCTGATGTTGCACTTGACCGTGACGCGGCCGCCGTCGGAGAGGATGTTGCCGAAGACGTCGGCGAGGAAGGTCATGTTGTGGCCTTCGACGACGCGCTTTTCCTGGACTTCGCCGTGCTCCTCGTAGTCGTCGCCGGCGAGCGAGAGATCGCCGGTGGTGCGCATGCTGACGCCTTCGCGGCTGACGATCTTGTCGATGACCGAAATCTGGCCCGACCTGGCGTCGATGTCGAGGAAGCCGTTCTGGGCCGCAACGATGTATTCGCCCGCGGTGTCGCGGATCAACTCCGTGCCGGGGCCAGCCATGGTGGCGATGTCGAAGTCCTTGACGGCCGGCGGCGCCAGTTCCTTGCCCCGCACGTCCCAGCCCGAACGGCCGACGATGCGCGGCACCTTCTTGAACAGCCGCGTGCCGGCCGTGACTTGCGGAAAGCGGTTGCGATAATGGCGCAGGTCCAAGCGCCCGTTGGGCAGCAGGCGCGGCGCGTCGTCGCGGCGCAGCAGGTCGGTCTGCTCGTCGACGCCGGCATCCCTGCCTTCGACCGGCGCCTTCGCCGCTGCGACGGTCAGGCGCTCGGCCTGGTCGCGGGCGATGGTCTCCCGCACGGCCCTGGCGTCGATGCCATAGCGCACGTCTTTCTCCCAGAGCGCGGCGACGAACTCGTCGAAGTCGGCGTAGCGGCGCTCCATGAACTTGCGCTTGCCGGTGCCTTCGGCGGCTGCCGGGTCGTCCTCTTCGCGCTCGACGCTGATCTGCTCGAACAGGTACTCGGCGGACTTGCCGTCGGCATCTATTTTCAGGCCGCGGTAGATGTCGCGCCGCTCCGGCGGGAAAGCCACGATGTCGCGCGCGATGCGCTGGTGCGGCAGCTTGCCCTTGCGCTCGAACTCGGCGAGGCGGCGGTCGATGTCGGCCGCTTCCCAGCGAAACGCCAGATTGAGGAACAGTTCGTAGTCGAGGTCGGCAAAGCGCGCGCCGGCACCGAAGATGCGCTCGACGAACTGCGCGAAGATGCCGCGCGCATCGATGGCGGTGAGATCGACATAAAGTCCGTCGGACTGGCGCAGCACGAAGGCCGGCAGCAGGATTTGGCCGGCCGCGAGTTCGGCGACGTTGCCGATGACCGAATCGTCGCTCATAGGTTCCGCAGGCGCCGGCCGGCGGCCGCCAGGGTTTCGTCGGTCTTGGCGAAGCAGAAGCGCAGCACGCGATGGTCGTCGCCGCCGGGATAGAACACCGAGACCGGGATCGCCGCCACGCCGTGCTCGCGCGTCAAGCGCTGCGCGAAGGCGGTGTCGGGCTCGTCGGAAATCGCGTCGTAGCGCGCCAGTTGGAAATAGGTGCCGACGCAGGGCAAGGCCTCGAAGCGCGAGCCGGCAAGTTCCATGCGCAGGAAGTCGCGCTTGCCGCGATAGAAGTCGGCGAGCCCTGTGGCGAAGCCGGGATCTTCGCGCATGAAGTCGGCCAGCGCCAGTTGCGCCGGTTGGTTGACGGCGAAGACGATGAACTGGTGGGCCTTGCGGAACTCGGCCATGAGCTGGCGCGGCGCCAGGCAATAGGCGACTTTCCAGCCGGTGATGTGGTAGGTCTTGCCGAAGCTCGAGACGACGAAGCTGCGCTCGGCCAGGGCCGGGTAGCGGGCGACGCTCTCGTGGCGGGCGCCGTCGAAGACCATGTGCTCGTAGACCTCGTCGGCCAACACGACGACGCCGGTGTCGCGCACCACGGCTTCCAGCGCCGCCAGGTCGGCGGCCGACCATACCGCGCCGCTCGGGTTGTACGGCGTATTGACGACGATCATGCGCGTCCTCGGCCCCACCAGCGCGCGCACTTCGTCCCAGTCGGGACGGTAGTCGGGGAAGCGCAGCGTAGCGAAGACGGCCTTGCCGCCGTTGAGTTCGATGGCCGGCACGTAGGAATCGTAGACCGGCGCGAAGACGACGACCTCGTCGCCGGGCCGCACGCAGGCGGCGATGGCCGTGTAGATGCCCTGGGTGGCGCCCGCGGTGACGGTGATCTCGCTATCGCCGTCGTAGCGCGCGCCGTAGAGCGACTCGACCTTCGCGGCGATGGCCTCGCACAGCGGCAAGGCGCCGGCCATCAAGGCGTACTGGTTGCGGCCCGCCGCCATGTGATCGGCGACGCGCTGCAGCAGTCGCGGCGGCGGCGCGAAGTCGGGGAAACCCTGCGACAGATTGATCGCGCCGTGCTCGGCCGCCAGCTGCGACATGACGGTGAAGATCGTGGTGCCGACCTGCGGCAACCGCGACGGGAATCCCGCAAACGCCATCAATCGACGGCCAGCAGTTCCACTTCGAACACCAGCGTGGCGTTGGGCGGAATGACGCCGCCGGCGCCGCGGGCGCCGTAGCCGAGCCCCGGCGGAATGGTGAGCTTGCGCACGCCGCCGACCTTCATGCCCTGCACGCCTTCGTCCCAGCCGGCGATGACGTGGCGCGCGCCGAGCGCGAACTCGAAGGGCTCGTCGCGGTCCTTGCTGGAATCGAACTTGGTGCCATCGACGAGCCAGCCGGTGTAATGGACCGTGACATGCTGGCCGGCAGCGGCAGCGGCGCCTTCGCCGGCCGCGGTGTCCTCGATGACGAGGCCGCTGGCGCTGGTGATGGGAGTGGTCATGGGGTGATGCCCTCGCAGTGATGGTTGGCTGTCGATTATGCCCTTAGTACGACAACGCTGCAGGGCTGCCGCGGCGCCCATGGCCGGTGGCCGGCTCAGCGGCCGCGATCGGCCTGGCTTTGAGCGGGGGGCGGCGCTTGCCGCGGTGCGGTGGCGACGGTGTGCTGCAGGGCGGCTAGCTTGCCCAGTATCTGCTCCTTCAGCGCCAGCAGTTCCGGGCAGCGCGCATGCGCGGCGTCGACATCGCCGGCATCGCGCAGGCGCACGATCGCCGTGCCGAGCTGGTGGATGGCGATGTGGATCGCCTCGATGTCCGCGTACTCCGCCAGGTCGCCGTAGCTGCGCTTGCCGGCGCCGTCGTACCAGGAACCGAAGCGGCATTCGTGATGGTTGCTCAATTCGCCGAGGGGCGGCGTGACGGCGGCGTTCTCCAGCGAATCGATCACGCGCTGCACCCACTTGATGTGGTCGTATTGCGCCAGCAGCAGCGGCTGGTCGAGGCGGTCCCAGTCGCTGTTCGCCCACAGCACCCATTTCGGATCGGGCCGGAAGTCCTCGATCCAGCCGGCGACGTGGCCCGCCGGCATGGGGCGGCTGATGCCGAAGCCCTGTGCCAGGTCGCAGCCGAAGCGCATCAGCAGCAATCCTTGTTCGGCGGTTTCCACGCCTTCGGCGATCACCCCCATCTGGAAGACTTTCGCCAGGCCGATGACGCCCTCGATGATGGCGAGATCCTCCTGGTCGTCGAGCATGTTGCGCACGAAGGACTGGTCGATCTTCAGGGTGTTCGCCGGCAGCCGCTTGAGATAGCTCAGCGACGAGTAGCCGGTGCCGAAGTCGTCGAGCGCGAACGTCACGCCGAAGGCTTGGCAGGCGCCCATGATCAGGCGCACCATGCCGATGTCCTCGATGGCAGCGCTCTCGAGGATCTCGATTTCGAGCAGCTCGCGCGAGACGTCGGGGTATTCCGAGAGAATGCCGCGCATGCGCGGTACGAAGTCGATGTGCTGGAAATGGCGCGCCGCGATGTTGACGCTCACCGCCATCGGCAGCCCGTCCATCGCCCATTGCGTCATCTGCGACAGCGCCTCGTGCAGCACCCACTCGCCGATTTCGACGATCAGCGGCGTCTGCTCGACCAGCGGCAGGAATTCGAGCGGCCCGACGATGCCACGCTCGGGATGCTGCCAGCGGATCAATGCCTCCATGCCGATCACCTGACCGGTACGCATGTTGACCTTGGGCTGGTAATAGAGCCTGAACTCGCCGTGCTGCAGCGCCCGGCGCACGCGCTCGAGCTGCTGGTGGCGATTCTTCATGTCGCTGTCCGCTTCCATGTCGAACAATTGGTAGCGGTTGCGGCCGAGCTGCTTGGCCTGGTACATCGACTGGTCGGCGTGGCGCAGCAGCGTGTCGGCATCCGATTCGTCGAGCGGGAAGATCGTCACGCCGACGCTCGCCGACACCTTCAACGGCAAGTCGCCGATGAGGACCGGCATGGCGACGAAATCGAGAACGCGCACCAGCACCACCTCCAGTTCCGCATAGTCCCGGAGATCGGCGACCAGCAGGACGAACTCGTCGCCGCCGAGGCGGGCGACGGTGTCGCCGGCCCGCAGCGCCCCCGTCAACCGCTTCGCCACTTCGACCAGGAAGCGGTCGCCGGCTTCGTGGCCGTACTGGTCGTTGATCGGCTTGAAGCCGTCGAGGTCGAGGAAGCAGACGGCCAGCAGGCGCCCCTGGCGCTTGGCGTTGGCGAGCGCCTGGTGCAGACGGTCGGCCAGCAGCACGCG
>DAIEEM010000049.1 GCA_027325905.1 Rhodocyclaceae bacterium | reverse complement strand
GGGGCGGCGCCTGCCAGCAGCCGCTGCGCGCCGCAGAAGGCGATCATCGCGCCGTTGTCGGTGCAAAGTTCCAGTTCGGGATAGAAGACGCACAGGCGTCCGGCAGCCGCAGCGGCGTCGAGCCGTTCGCGCAGGCGCAGGTTCGCGCCGACGCCGCCGGCGACCACCAACCGGTCCAGCCTGCAACGCTTCAGCGCCGTCAGCGCCTTCGTCGCCAGCACCTCGGTGACGGCTTCCTGGAATTCCCACGCGAGTTGCGCCTTTTCGTCGGAAGTGAGCGGGCGCTCGCGCGCAGCGGTGAGCACGGCGGTCTTGAGCCCGGAGAAACTGAAATCGAGGTCGCCGGAATTGAGCATCGGCCGCGGCAGGCGGAAACGGCCGGGGCCACCCTTCTCCGCCAGCCGGGCCAGCGCCGGGCCGCCGGGATAGCCGAGATCGAGGAGCTTGGCCGTCTTGTCGAAAGCCTCGCCGGCGGCGTCGTCGAGCGATTCGCCGAGCAACTCGTAAGCGCCGACTCCGGTCACGCGCATGAGCTGGGTGTGCCCGCCGGAAACCAGCAGGGCGACGAAGGGAAAGGCCGGCGGATCGTCGGAGAGCAGCGGTGAAAGCAAGTGGCCTTCGAGGTGGTGCACCGGCAGGGCCGGCACGACCAGCGCCTTGGCCAGCGACTCGGCGAAACTCGCGCCGACCAGCAGCGCGCCGGCGAGGCCAGGGCCGGCCGTGTAGGCGACGGCGTCGATATCGTCCTTGTCAGCGCCCGCTTGGTCCAGAACGCTGCGCAGCAGCGGTACCAGGCGGCGAATATGGTCGCGCGAAGCGAGTTCGGGAACGACGCCGCCGTAGGCTTCGTGCATGGCGACCTGGGTATGGACGGCATGGCCTAGCAAGCCGCGCGCCGTGTCGTAGAGGGCGACGCCGGTTTCGTCGCAGGAAGACTCGATGCCAAGGACTAGCATGGGGGCGATTCTACCTTTGACACGCGGCGAAAAATGGATAGAATGCTGGGCTTTTCCGCTTTCATCAGGAACAACCCAATGCCTGGCATTCGTCTCAAGGAAAACGAGCCTTTCGAAGTGGCGATCCGCCGCTTCAAGCGCACTATCGAGAAGGCCGGCCTGCTCACCGAGCTGCGTTCGCGCGAGTTCTACGAGAAGCCCACCTCCGAACGCAAGCGCAAGCTGGCCGCCGCCGTGAAGCGCCATCACAAGCGCATCCGCAGCCAGCAACTGCCGCAAAAGCTCTACT
Organism: Rhodocyclaceae bacterium; assembly: GCA_027325905.1. Classification (GTDB taxonomy): domain Bacteria; phylum Pseudomonadota; class Gammaproteobacteria; order Burkholderiales; family Rhodocyclaceae; genus Nitricoxidireducens. Next base: position 875 of record DAIEEM010000049.1, on the reverse strand, counting down.
AAGCAGCGAGCTTTTCCGCCCGCAATCGGCCGGCACCGCGCAAGCGCTGCCGGCGTTTGTCTTTAGGAGATCGCCATGTCGCTCAAGCTTCGCATCAACGAAGATATGAAAACCGCCATGAAGGCCAGGGATGCGGCGCGGCTGGCCGCGATCCGCCTGCTGATGGCGGCGATGAAGCAGAAGGAAGTCGACGAGCGCATCGAACTCGACGATGCCGGCGTGGTCGCCGTCATCGAGAAGATGCTCAAGCAGCGCAAGGACTCGATCACCCAATACGAGGCCGCCAAGCGCCAGGATCTCGCCGACGCCGAGAAGTTCGAAGTCGCGGTGCTGACCGCCTACATGCCGCAGGCGCTCTCGAACGCCGAGATCGAGGCCATCGTCGTCGCCGCCGTGGCCGACTCCGGCGCCAAGTCGCCCGCCGACATGGGCAAGGTCATTGCGCTGGTCAAGCCCAGGGTCGCCGGCCGCGCAGACATGGGCGAAATCTCCAGGCTCGTCAAGGCAAAGCTTAGTTCCAGCTGAGCGGCGCATAATCGCGCCGTGATCCCCGAGTCGTTCATCCAGGAACTGCTGGCCCGCGTCGACATCGTCGACGTGGTCGAACGCTACGTCGCCCTGCGCAAGGCCGGCGCCAACTACTCGGCCTGCTGCCCCTTCCATTCGGAAAAGACGCCCTCGTTCACCGTCAGCCCAAGCAAGCAGTTCTACCACTGCTTCGGCTGCGGCGCCCACGGCAGCGCCATCGGCTTCGTCATGCAGTATTCGGGCGTCGGCTTCATCGAGGCGGTCGAGGATCTGGCCCACAACGCGGGCATGCAGGTGCCGCAAGTATCCGAGCGCGTGCAAACCGAGCGCGCCAAAAAGGCGCCGCT
>DAIEEM010000046.1 GCA_027325905.1 Rhodocyclaceae bacterium | reverse complement strand
CCAGACGCTTAGCAGCGTTGACCTTCGACGCCGGGGCACGATCGGGAACCTTCGGCGATTCAGCGCCAGCCGATTGACAGACCTTAGGCGTTCTTGCCCTTCTGCCAAAGTACGTCGCCGCTGCCGGCGGCCTTGTTGAGCCAGCGCGGCAGGACGAAGAGCAGGTCCGAGAGCCGGTTCAGGTATTGCCGCGCCGGTTGCGAAACGGCTTCGGCCTGGGCCAGCGCGACGACGGCGCGCTCGGCGCGGCGGCAGGTGGCGCGGGCGAGGTGGGCGAGCGCCGCGGCGCGCACGCCGCCGGGCAGGATGAATTCCTTGAGCGGCTGCAGTTCCGCATTGTATTGGTCTATGGCCGTTTCCAGCCGCGCCGGCTGGCCGGCCTTGAGGAAGGCCGCGCCGGGGACCGACAACTCGCCGCCGAGGTCGAAAAGATCATGCTGGATGCCGGTGAGCAACTCGCGCAACTCGTCCGGCAGCGTTTCGCAGAGCAGCACGCCGACGACGGAGTTGAGTTCGTCGACGTCGCCCATCGCGGCGACGCGCAGCGCGTCCTTGCCGATGCGCGAACCGTCGCCGAGGCCGGTGGTGCCGCCGTCGCCGGTGCGCGTGTAAATCTTGGAAAGTCTATGGCCCATGGGAATGAAGGATACGAGACCCTGATCTTGGAATAAGAAAGCTGTTACTTAAGTCATGTTAAGCCTTGCTAACATATATGGCAATGTCAAATTTGCGTTAAGAAGAAAAATGCGCGCCGCCGCGCCGCTCAACCCATATTATACATATGTCATTAAATGCCGCTGTCGCGCCGCCGGCTGCTACAATCACGCTTTGACCCTGCCGCAAACATGCCCAATCTGCTGTCCATCGACGCCCTGCTGATCGCCGCCTGCGCCTGGTTTGTGATCGGGCTGGCCGGATTGCTGGCGCCGCGCGACACGCGCTTCGTCGCCAAAATCCTGTTCCCGGCGGGCGCGCTGGTCGGCATGGCGACCGGCATCGTCGCCCTGCACGCTCTCGGCGAAGCGCCGCAAGTCGCCGTGCTCGCCATCGGCCTGCCCGACCTGCCGTTCCATCTGCGCCTGGATAACCTGACGGCGATCTTCGCCATGCTGATCGGTTTCGTTTCCTTCGGCATCTCGATCTTCGGCGCCGGCTATTTCCGCCAGGGCGAGGGCACGGCGCCGGGGCTGCTGTGCCTCGAGTACCACCTGTTCCTCGCCAGCATGCTGATGGTGCTGCTCGCCGACGACGCCTACGCTTTCATGGTGGCCTGGGAGAGCATGGCGCTGTCGTCGTTCTTCCTCGTCACCACCAACCACCAGCACGCCGAGATCCGCCGCGCCGGCTTCCTCTACCTCCTGATCGCCCACGTCGGCGCCATCGGCATCCTGCTGTCCTTCGGCGTCATGACGGGCGGGGCCGGCGACTACAGCTTCGCCGGCATGCGCGCGCAGCACCTGTCGCCGTTCTGGTCTTCGGCCGCCTACCTGCTGGCGCTGCTCGGCTTCGGCGCCAAGGCCGGCCTGCTGCCCGTCCATGTCTGGCTGCCCGAGGCGCATCCGGCGGCGCCGTCGCCGGTGTCGGCGATGATGAGCGGCGTCATGCTGAAGACCGCGATTTACGGCCTGCTGCGCGTCTCCTTCGACCTGCTCGGCACGCCGCTGTGGTGGTGGGGCGTGGTCGCCTTGGCGGTCGGCCTCGCCACCGCCGCCTTCGGCGTGCTCTACAGCACGGTGCAAAGCGACATGAAGCGCCTGCTGGCCTATTCGTCTATCGAGAACATCGGCCTCATCGTCGTCGCCATCGGCCTGACGCTGATCTTCCATGCCTACCGCATGGAGGCGCTGGCGGCGCTGGCGATGACGGCGGCGCTCTACCACTGCCTCGCCCATGCCGGCTTCAAGAGCCTGCTGTTCCTCGCCACCGGCTCGGTGCTGCATGCCACCAAGGAACGCAGCCTCGGCAAGCTCGGCGGCCTCATCCACCGCATGCCGTGGGTCGCCTGGCTGGCGCTCACCGGCGTCATCGCCAGCGCCGGCTTGCCGCCGCTGTCCGGCTTCGTCTCGGAATGGCTGCTGCTGCAGGGCTTCCTCTTTTCGCCGGACCTGCCGCATCCCTGGCTCAACATGATCGTGCCGGTCGCGGCGGCGCTGGTGGTGCTGGTGGCGGCCCTGGCCGGTTTCGCCATGGTCAAGTTCTTCGGCATCATCTTTCTCGGCCAGAT
>DAIEEM010000018.1 GCA_027325905.1 Rhodocyclaceae bacterium | reverse complement strand
CGCGCGGCGCGGCATCCGCCCGGTCGAAGAGATGGCGGCCGCCGTCAACCGCATCGGCGCGCATCGCCTGCACGAACGGGTTCCTGCCGACCAGGCGCCGGTCGAACTCGCCGGCCTGGCGCTGTCGTTCAACGACCTGCTGGCGCGCCTCGAAGACTCGTTCCGGCGTCTCTCGGATTTCTCGTCGGACATCGCGCATGAATTGCGCACGCCTATCAACACGCTGATGACCCAGGCGCAAGTCGCCCTGTCGAAAAGCCGCAGCGCGGACGAATACCGCGACGTCCTCCATTCTTGCCTGGAGGAATACGACCGCCTGGCGCGCATGATCGCCGACATGCTGTTCCTGGCGAAAGCCGACAACGGTCTGGTGGTGCCCAATGCCGAGACCGTCGATCTCGGCGAGGAGGCGCGGCATGTCGCCGAGTTCTTCGAGGCTTACGCCGAAAGCGCCGGGGTCCGGCTCACTGCCTCGGGAACGGGCCGCGCCGATGGCGACCGACTGATGCTGCAGCGAGCCATCGGCAATCTGGTGTCGAACGCGGTCAAGCACACGCCCGCTGGCGGAGACGTCGACATCGCCGTGGCGGCGGAAGCGGACCGGATCGTGCTGCGCGTCGTCAACACCGGCGCGGCGCTGGCCGCCCCCGAGCTTGTGTTCGAGCGCTTCTACCGCGGCGACCCGTCGCGCACGCGGGCCGGCGACGACGGCGCCGGCCTCGGGCTGGCCATCACCCGCTCCATCGTGCAGGCCCACGGCGGCAGCATCCGCGCCGGTTCGGGCGGCGGCCGCACGACGTTCGAGATGTCGCTGCCGGCCAGGCGGTCCTAGCCGCCTACTGTTCGTCCTCGCGGACCTTGTACTGCGAAGCGAGCTTCTGCTGCGTCTGCGGCGGCACCTGGGCATGGCGCGCGAACTCGATGCTGTAGCTGCCTTGGCCGCCGGTCAGCGATTTCAGGCGCGAAGCGTAGCCGTCGATTTCGGCCAGCGGCACTTCGCCGGCGATGGCCATGCTGCCGTGACCGCGCGGCGTCGTTCCCGTGACATGGCCGCGGCGGCTCGCCAGGTCGCCGGCGAGATCGCCCATGCTGGCTTCCGGCGCGATTACCTCGATGTTGACGATGGGTTCGAGGACGATGGGTGCGGCAGCCTGGATCGCGGCGATGGCGGCCTTGCGCCCAGCGGTGGTGAAGGCGACCTCCTTGCCGTCGACCGGATGCGTCTTGCCGTCGTATACGATGACGCGCAGGTCCTCGACCGGGTAGCCGGCAACGACACCGTCGTGGAGCGCTTCGCGCACGCCTTTCTCCACCGCCGGCATGAAGACGCCGGGGATGACGCCGCCCTTTACCGAATCGACGAACTCGAAGCCGGCGCCGCGCGGCAGCGGCTCGATCTTCAGGTAGACCTCGCCGAACTGGCCGGCGCCGCCGCTTTGCTTCTTGTGGCGGCAGTGGCCCTCGGCATTGGCGGTGATGGTTTCGCGGTAGGGAATGCGCGGCGGCTTGGTGTCGAGTTCCATCTTGAACTGCGTCGACATCTTCTCCAGCTTGTAGCGCAGGTGCATTTCGCCGAGGCCGCGAATCACCGTCTCGTGCGTGGTCGGATGGCGCTCCATCTTGAAGCACGGATCTTCGAGCTCGAGCTTGTGCAGGATGTCGAACAGGCGCTGCTCGTCGCCCTTCTTCTTCGTCTCGACGGCCAGCCCCTGCATCGGCTTGGGAAACTCGAGCGGCTTCAGGTGAATGTGGTCCTCGTCGTGCGAATCGTGCAGCACGGCGTCGAACTCGATCTCCTCGACCTTGGCGACGGCGCCGAGGTCGCCGGGCAGCAGTGCGTCGACCTCGACGTAGTCCTTGCCCTGGACCTGGTAGAGGTGGCCGGCCTTGAAGGGGCGTTTGCCGTCGCCGACGAACAATTGCGAGTCGCGGCGGATCGTCCCCTGATGCACGCGGAAAACGCCGACTTTGCCCATGTAGGGATCGACGACCATCTTGAAGACGTGCGCCAGCACGTGCTGCGCAGGATCGTTCGCGCGCTGGAAGGCCGCGGTTTCGCCGCCCGGCTCGCCGCGGTAGAAAGGCGGCGGATTGCCTTCGGCGGGACTGGGCGCAAGCTTCGCCAGCACGTGCAGCAGTTCGTCGATACCGGCGCCGGTGCGCGCCGAGACGAAGAGGACGGGAACCAGGTGGCCGTCGCGCAGGGCTTGCTCGAACGCGGCGTGAAGTTCGTCGGGCGTCGGATCCTTGCCGTCTTCGAGGTAGCGCGCCATCAGCGCTTCGTCTTCCTCGACAAGCTGGTCGATAAGGTCGCGGTGGGCGTGCGCCACGGTGTCGATGTCGCTCGCTGCGCCATCCGGGCCGGCGTCGTGCCCGAGCACTTCGATGACGTCGCGGCCGCCGTGCGCCGGCAGGTCGAGGAACATGCATTCCTTGCCGAAACGCGCGCGGATGTCGGCGACCAAGCCGGCCAGGTCGACGTTGTCGGCGTCGATCTTGTTGATGACGATCATGCGGCAGAGGCCGCGGTCTTTCGCCCATTTCATCATGCGCTCGGTCATCAGTTCGACGCCGGTCTGGGCGTTGACCACCACCAGCGCAGTATCGACGCCGGCCAGCGCCGAAATGGCCTGGCCGGCGAAATCGGGGTATCCCGGCGTATCGACGAGATGGACGTGCATGTCCTCCCAGGCGAAATTGACCAAGGTGGAATTGAGCGAGTGGCCGGCCGTCTTTTCCTGCGCGTCGAAATCGCAGACGCTGTTGCCCTTCTCGACGCTGCCCTTGGCCTGGATGGCGCCGGCCTTGTGCAGCAGGGTTTCGGCCAGCGTGGTCTTGCCGGCGCCACCATGCCCGACGAGGGCAACGGCACGAATGGCGGAGGTTTCGTACTTCGGCATCTCATTCCCCTTGTGGTTGGTCGATCCGCCGTGCCGCCCGCTTGCGCCGAGGGCATGGCTGGAGACGGACGAGACGATTTTACCCCCGCCCGCACGATGGCGATTAAGTCGCATATCCTGGCGATCAGCAAGTTTGCTCGCCGGGCACCTGATTCTTGGGTATTACCGACCAGACCCGGAGCATGGAAACAGGCACCGCTGAAGGAACAGGCGCTCTCGAACAACGAGAACGCGGACAATGGCGGAGATATCAAGACCTGAATCGCTTCAGCCACACAGGAGAGGGAAACCACCATGAATTTTGACGATGCCATTGCCGCCCACATCAAGTGGAAGGTCCGCCTGACGCAGTTCATCGACGGCACCTGCAGCGAGAAGCTGCAAAGCGCCGCCGTCTGCAAGGACAACCTTTGCGACCTCGGCAAATGGATCCACGGCGACGGCCTCAAGTACGAGCCTCTGCCGCATTACCAGGACCTGGTGAAGAAGCACGCCAACTTCCATGTCTGCGCCGCCGAAGTGGTGAAGAAAGTGGAAGGCAACGACAAGGCGGGCGCCAAGTCCGTGCTGGGCGGTCCCTTCGCCGCCGCCTCCAAGGAAACCGTGACGGCGATCATGGAACTGAAGCGGGAGGCCGCCAAGGCATCCTGACGCGCCCGCGCCGCGGGCTATTCAACCGTTACGGACTTCGCCAGGTTGCGCGGCTTGTCGACGTCCGTGCCCTTGACGAGGGCGACGTGGTAGGCGAGGAGTTGCAGCGCCACGACGTGCAGCACCGGCGAGAGGGCGCCGTAGTGCTCCGGCAGGCGCAGGATGTGGATTCCCGCGGAGTCGTGTACCGCCGAATCGGCATCGGCGAAAACGTATAGCTCGCCGCCGCGCGCCTGCACTTCCTGGAGGTTCGATTTCAGCTTCTCCAGCAGGGCATCGTTCGGCGCCACGGCGATGACCGGCATTTCCCGGTCGACCAGGGCCAGCGGGCCGTGCTTGAGCTCGCCCGCCGGATAGCCTTCGGCGTGGATGTAGGAAATCTCCTTGAGCTTGAGCGCGCCTTCCAGGGCGATCGGATAGTGATGGCCGCGGCCGAGGAACAGCGCGTGCTGCTTGGCGGCGAAGCCTTGCGCCCAGCGCTCGATCTCGGGTTCCAGCGTCAGCACTTTCTGCACCGCCACCGGCAGGTGGCGCAGCGCCGCCAGGTGCCGCTGCTCCTGCTCTTCTGTCAGGCGGCCGCGCAGCTTCGCCAGCACCAGCGTCAACAGGAACAGCGCCGCCAGTTGCGTGGTGAAGGCCTTGGTCGAGGCGACGCCGATCTCGGGGCCGGCGCGCGTGATGAAGCGCAGCGCGGATTCGCGCACGATGGCGGACTCGGGCACGTTGCAGACCGCCAGCGTCAGCGGCTGGCCGAGTTCGCGCGCATAGCGCAGCGCCGCCAGCGTGTCGGCCGTCTCGCCCGACTGCGATATGGCGACGACGAGTTGGTTCGGGCGCGGCACCGAATCGCGGTAGCGGTACTCGCTGGCGATCTCGACCGTGCAGGGCACGCCCGCCAGCGCCTCGAGCCAATAGCGCGCGACCAGGCCCGAATGGTAGCTGGTGCCGCAGGCCAGGATCAGCACCGCGTCGGCGCGGCGCAA
>DAIEEM010000013.1 GCA_027325905.1 Rhodocyclaceae bacterium | reverse complement strand
AATCGCTTGACGGCCGCTGCCATAGCCGCCGAAGCCGGAGTCGACGACTTCCTCGCCGAGGCGACGCCCGAGGCAAAGCTGGCGCTGATCCGCCAGCACCAATCCGAAGGCCGGCTGGTGGCGATGACCGGCGACGGCACCAACGATGCGCCGGCGCTTGCCCAGGCCGACGTCGCCGTGGCCATGAACACCGGCACGCAGGCGGCGAAGGAAGCCGGCAACATGGTCGATCTCGACTCGAATCCGACCAAGCTCATCGAGGTCGTCGAGACCGGCAAGCAGATGCTGATGACGCGCGGCTCGCTGACGACGTTCTCGATCGCCAACGACGTCGCCAAGTACTTCGCCATCATCCCGGCGGCCTTCGTCACCACCTATCCGCAGCTCGAAGCCCTCAACGTCATGGGGCTGGCGAGCCCGGCATCGGCCATCCTCTCGGCGGTGATCTTCAACGCGCTGATCATCATGTTCCTGATCCCGCTGGCGCTGAAGGGCGTGCGCTACCGGCCGCTCGGCGCCGCCGTGCTGCTGCGCAAGAACCTGCTCGTCTACGGCCTCGGCGGCCTCGTCGCGCCCTTCGTCGGCATCAAGCTGATCGACCTCTTGATCGCCGGCGTCGGCCTGGCTTGAACAAGGAGAACACCATGAAGGAACTCATTCGTCCCGCCGTCAGCCTGTTCGTGCTGCTCTCGGCCGTCACCGGCATCGCCTATCCGCTGCTGACCGCGGCCGTCGTCGCGCCGCTGTTCGGCGACAAGGCGGCAGGCAGCATCGTCCTCAAGGACGGCAAGCCGGTGGGCTCGACGCTGATCGGACAGAACTTCTCCGAGCCGAAATATTTCTGGAGCCGGCCGTCGGCGACCTCGCCGCAGCCCAACAACGGCACCGCTTCGGGCGGATCGAACCTGGGGCCGCTGAATCCGGCGCTGGCCGATGCCGTCAAGGCGCGCGTCGAGGCGCTTAAGACCGCCGATCCGGGCAACAAACTGCCGATCCCGGCCGATCTGGTCACGGCCTCGGGTAGCGGCCTCGATCCCCACATCAGCCCGGCGGCGGCGCTCTACCAGGTCGGGCGCGTCGCCAAGGCGCGGCAGTTGGCGCCGGAGAAACTGGCGGCACTGGTCGCCGAACATACGCAAGACCGCCAGTGGGGACTCTTCGGCGAGCCGCGCGTCAATGTGTTAGAACTCAATCTCGCACTGGACGCCACCCGCTGATATGACAGATCAACGCCCCGATCCCGACGAACTGCTCTCCCGCCTCAAGGAAGAGGAAGTTCGCGCAGCGCGGGGCAAACTGAAGATTTTCTTCGGCGCCTCGGCCGGCGTCGGTAAGACCTACGCCATGCTGTCGGCCGCGCGCCAGTTCGCGCCGCAGGGCTTGGACGTCGTCGTCGGCATCGTCGAAACGCATGGCCGGAAGGAAACCGAGGCCATGCTGGAAGGTTTCGAACGACTGCCGCTCAAGGAGATTCCCTACCGCGGCAAGCTGCTCAAGGAGTTCGACATCGACGCGGCGCTGGCGCGCCAGCCGGCGCTGATCCTGGTCGACGAACTGGCCCACTCGAACGTCGCCGGCTCGCGCCACCCGAAGCGCTGGCAGGACGTCGAGGAACTGCTGTCCTCCGGCATCGACGTCTATTCGACGATCAACGTCCAGCACCTCGAAACCCTCAACGACGTGGTCGGCGGCATCACCGGCATCCGCATCTGGGAGACCGTGACCGACCACGTCTTCGACGCCGCCGACGAAGTGGTGCTGGTCGACCTGCCGCCCGACGAACTGCTGCAGCGGCTCAAGGAAGGCAAGGTCTACCTGCCGCACCAGGCCGAGCGCGCGATCCAGAATTTCTTCCGCAAGGGCAACCTGATCGCCCTGCGCGAACTCTCGCTGCGCCGCACCGCCGACCGCGTCGACAGCGAGATGATCCAGTACCGCCGCGACAAGTCGGTGGCGCCGGTGTGGCAGACGCGCGAATCGCTGCTCGCCTGCATCGGCCCCGGCGAAGGCTCCGACCGCATCATCCGCAGCGCCGCGCGCATCGCCGCCAAGCTCGACGTGCCCTGGCACGTGATCTACGTCGAGACGCCGCAACTGCGGCATCTTTCCGACCACCAGCGCCAGCGCATCCTCAAGAGCCTCAAGCTGGCGCAGGATACCGGCGCCGAAACGGCGAGCCTGTCGGGCAGCGAGGCGGTCGAGACCATCATCGACTATGCGCGCGACCACAATCTCTCGAAGGTCGTCGTCGGCCGTGACCATGGGCGCCCCTGGCGGCTCTGGTACCGCTCCTTCGCCGACCGCATCGGCAAGGGCGCCCCCGATCTCGACGTCATCCAGGTGGCGCGCAAGGAGGGCCACAACGAGAGGCGCCGCGACGAACCGACCGACGAGTCGCTGCTCGACGGCCTCAAGGCACCGTGGCGGTCGTTCGCCATGAGCGCGGCGCTGTGCGCGCTGGCGACGCTGGTGGCGATGCCGCTGCAATCCATGTTCAATCTCGCCAACATCGCCATGCTGTTCCTGCTGGCGGTGGTGCTGGCGGCGGTGCGCTACGGCCTGGGGCCGGCGGTTGCTGCCGCCTTCCTCAACGTCGCCGCCTTCGACTTCTTCTTCGTGCCGCCGCGCTTCACCTTCGCCGTGGCCGACGCGCAGTACCTGCTGACCTTCGCCGTCATGCTCATCGTCGGCCTCATCACGGCAAAACTGACGGCCGGCCTCAAGTTCCAGGCGCGCGTCGCCGGTCGCCGCGAGCAGCGCGTGCGCGCGCTCTACGAAATGTCGCGCGACCTCTCCGGCGCACTGATGCCGGAACAGATCGCGGAGATATCGCAGCGTTTCGCCGAAACCGGCTTCGGCGCCCGCGCCGCCATCGTGCTGGCCGACGACGACGATCGCCTGCACGAACCCATCGCCGTGCCCGGCGGCGTGCCGACGGTCGACCTCGGCATCTGCCAATGGGCGTTCGATCACGGTGCCGAGGCCGGCTGCGGCACCGATACGCTGGCCGGCAGTCCGCTGCTGTACGTGCCGCTGCGGGCGCCGATGCGCACGCGCGGCGTCCTGGCGCTGGAGCCGCGCCATCCGCGCCGCCTCATGGCGCCCGAGCAGCGGCGCCTGCTCGACACCTTTGCGCGCCTGATCGCCATTTCCCTGGAGCGCGTGCATTACGTGAACGTGGCGCAGTCGACCACCGTGCAGATGGAATCGGAGCGTCTGCGCAACTCGCTGCTGTCGGCGATTTCCCATGATTTGCGCACGCCGCTGGCGGCCCTGGTCGGGCTCGCCGACTCGATGTTCCTGACGCAGCCGCCGCCTTCGGCGCAGCAGGCCGACATCGCTGCCTCGATGCGCGAGGAGGTGCTGCGCATGAACGCCCAGGTGAACAACCTGCTCGACATGGCGCGCCTGCAATCGGGCGCCGTCAAGCTCGACCGCCAATGGCAGCCGCTCGAAGAAGTCGTCGGCAGTTCGCTCAAGGCCGTGGGCGCGGCGCTGGCGCAGCATCGCGTCTCGGTGCGCCTGCCCGACGACCTGCCGCTGCTGGAGTTCGACGCGGTGCTGATCGAGCGCGTGCTTGCGAACCTGCTCGACAATGCCGCCAAGTACACGCCGCCCGGCAGCGCCGTCGAGATCGGCGCTGCGGTGGTCGATGGCGGCGACATCGAGGTCTGGGTCGCGGACGACGGTCCCGGCTTGCCGGCTGGCCGCGAAGAGGCGATTTTCAACAAGTTCGAGCGCGGCCGCAAGGAGAGCGCAACGCCCGGCGTCGGCCTCGGCCTGGCGATCTGCCGCGCCATCGTCGAAGCCCATGGCGGGCGCATCCGCGCCGAGCACGGCCGCGACGGCGGCGCGCGCTTCGTCTTTTCGCTGCCGCGCGGCACCCCGCCCGCCGTGGCGGTCGACGAAGACGACCCGATCGCCGCCGACGAGGGGCGTTCGTGAGTGCGCCCGTCGTCATCGTCGTCGAGGACGAGCCGAAGATCCGGCGCTTCGTCCGCATGTCGCTGGAGTCCGAGGGCTGCCAGGTGTTCGAGGCCGATTCGGTGCAGCGCGGGCTCATCGAAACGGGTACGCGCAAGCCCGACCTGGTCGTACTCGATCTCGGCTTGCCGGACGGCGACGGCGTCGATTTCATCCGCGACTTGCGCGCCTGGGCGGAGATTCCCGTCATCGTTCTTTCCGCGCGCACCGCGGAGGCCGATAAGGTCGAGGCGCTCGACGCCGGCGCCGACGACTACCTCGTCAAGCCCTTCGGCGCCGCCGAACTGCTGGCGCGCGTGCGGGCGCAACTGCGCCGCCGCGCGCGCGTCCCCGGCGCCAGCCAGGGCGTCTTCGAGTTCGGCAAGATCAAGGTCGATTTCGGCCGGCGCCTCGTCGAGCGCGACGGCCGGCCGCTGCACCTGACGCCGATCGAATATCGGCTGCTGGTCTACCTGACGGGCAATGCCGACAGCGTTCTGACGCACCAGCAATTGCTGAAGAACGTCTGGGGGCCGGCACACGCGCAAGACAGCCACTACGTCCGCGTCTATATGGCGCACCTGCGCAAGAAGCTCGAGGACGATCCCTCGCAGCCGAGGCATCTGCTGACCGAGGCCGGGGTGGGCTACCGTTTCGTCGCGTAGGGCTTGTTCGAGAACCCGGTCCTCCGTTTGCGGTGGGTGGGCGCACGGGCCGGCGGGGTGGTCTGCCGCGCTTCGTGTCCCCCGTCGGCCGCCTGCGGCGGCCTCCTCCTCCTTTACCTACGCGCAGCAGACCTCCCCTCCTCCTTGGCGCGCCGACGTCATCGCCAGTGCTCTTGAAATCCTCTCGACCGCCCCCATAAACGGGGATATTTTTGCGTTCAAAGGAGTTTTCCCCCCATGTCCGATTCCGCCACGTCGTCCCGCGAAACCCTGGGCTTCCAGACCGAGGTAAAGCAGTTGCTTCACCTGATGATCCATTCGCTCTACTCGAACCGCGAGATTTTCCTGCGCGAGCTGGTCTCCAACGCTTCCGACGCTTGCGACAAGCTGCGCTTCGAGGCGCTGCACGATGCCGCCCTGTTCGAGGACGACGCCGAGCTCAAGATCCGCATCGGCTTCGACAAGGAAGCGAAGACCCTGACCATCGCCGACAACGGCATCGGTATGAGCCGCGACGAGGTGATCGCTAACCTCGGCACCATCGCCAAATCGGGCACGCGCGAGTTCTTCTCGCAACTGACCGGCGACCAACAGAAGGACGCGCACCTGATCGGCCAGTTCGGCGTCGGCTTCTATTCTTCCTTCATCGTCGCCGACAAGGTGACGGTGACGACGCGCCGCGCCGGCCTGACCGCCGGCCAGGGCGTGCGCTGGGAGTCCGACGGCTCCGGCGAATACTCGGTCGAGATGGTCGAGCGCGCCGGCCGCGGCACCGAGATCGTGCTGCACCTCAAGGACGGCCAGGACGACCTGCTTTCGGGCTGGAAGCTGCGCTCCATCATCCGCAAGTATTCCGACCACATCGTCCAGCCCATCGTCATGAAGAAGGAGGAGTGGGACAAGGACAAGAACGAGCAGGTGGTCAGCGCCGAGGATGAGACCGTCAACAAGGCTTCGGCGCTGTGGGCGCGGGCGAAGAACGACATCAGCGAGGACGAGTACAAGGAATTCTACAAGCACGTCGGCCACGACTTCGACGACCCGCTGGCATGGACGCATGCGCGTGTCGAGGGCAAGAGCGAATACACGCAGTTGCTCTACATTCCGGCGCGCGCGCCCTTCGACCTGTGTGATCGCAACGCCCGCCACGGCATCAAGCTCTACGTGCGCCGCGTCTTCATCATGGACGACGCCGAGCAGTTGATGCCGGTGTATCTGCGCTTCGTGCGCGGCGTCGTCGATTCCGCCGACCTGCCGCTCAACGTCTCGCGCGAAATTCTCCAGGAAAGCAAGGACATCGAGGCCATCCGCAAGGGCTGCACCAACAAGGTGTTGGGCATGCTCGACGACCTGGCGGAGAACGACAAGGAGAAGTACGCGAAATTCTGGGGCGAGTTCGGCCGCCTCCTCAAGGAAGGAGTCGGCGAGGACTTCGCCAACAAGGAGCGCATCGCCAAGCTGTTGCGCTTCGCCTCGACGCAGGCCGACACGGCCGACGAGACGGTGGCGCTGGCCGACTACATCGGCCGCATGAAGGAAGGCCAGGACAAGATCTACTACGTCGCCGCCGAGACCTTCAACGCGGCGAAAAACAGCCCGCATCTGGAGATCTTCCGCAAGAAGGGCATCGAGGTCCTGCTGTTGTCGGACCGCGTCGACGAGTGGGTGGTGAGCAACCTGACCGAGTTCGAGGGCAAGGAAGTGGTGTCGGTGGCGAAGGGTGGTCTCGATCTGGGCAAGCTCGAGGACGAGGCAGAGAAGAAGGAACACGAGTCGGCAGCCGGCGAGTTCAAGGAACTCACCGACAAGATCGCCAAGTCGCTCGACGATCGCGTCAAGGAAGTGCGCGTCACGCACCGCCTCACCGATTCCCCCGCCTGCCTGGTCGCCGACGAGCACGGCATGTCGGGCAACATGCTGCGCATCCTCAAGGCCGCAGGGCAGAAGTCGCCGGAATCGAAGCCCATCCTCGAGATCAACCCCAAGCATCCGGTGGTGCTGCGCCTGAAGTACGAGGACAAGAAGTTCGACGACTGGTCGGCCGTGCTGTTCGACCAGGCGCTGCTCGCCGAAGGCGGCCAATTGGACGATCCCGCCACCTTCGTCAAGCGCATCAACGACCTGATGATGACGATGTCGCTGGGCGGCGCTTGATCCGGTGATGCAGCTGCGCGGCCTCGCGCCGCTGATCGACGAGCGGGCCCGTGTGCTGATCCTGGGTTCGTTTCCGTCGGCGGCGTCGCTGGCGGCGCAGCATTACTATGCTCATGCGCAGAACCAGTTCTGGCGCATCCTGGCGGCGATTATCGGGCAGCCGCTGCCGGCAATGGACTACGCCGGCAAGCAGGCGGCGGTGAAGGCGGCGGGGATCGCGATCTGGGACGTCTATGGGCGCTGCCGGCGCGACGGTAGCCTCGACGCCGACATCCGCGAGGCGCAGCCCAACGACTTCGCCGGACTCGGGAAGATCGCGCGGCAGTTGCGGCGTGTCTGCTTCAACGGCCAGACGGCGGGGAAATTTGCCCCCCGCTTGCAGGCGCTGGGCTTCGAGACGGTCGTGCTGCCTTCGACCAGTCCGGCCTACACGCTCGGGTTCGAAGCCAAACTGGCCGCCTGGCGGGCGGCCCTGGCCGACGGCTGAGCGCCGTCAGTTCTGCGGGGGGGCCTGCTTTCTGGCGCCGCGCCGGGGAGCGTTGTCGCGCAGGCACTGGCGGTAGTCGGGGCCGGTCTTGTCCTCGCAGATCACCTTGGCCTTTTCGATGGCGGCGCAGCGCTCGGGTTTGCGGGCCTTGCTGCAGTCCATCGGCGGCATGGCGTCCATGATGCACTTGCGCTTGTTGGGCGCTGCCGTGTCCTTGCAGGCTTCCTTCGCCTTCTGCAACGCGGCGCAGCGCTCGGGATCGCGCGCCTTGGCGCAGGCGGCGCCGGGCGGGGTCGCCGCCTGGGGCGCGGGAGCGCCGGGAGCGCCTTGTGCGCTGCTGCCGAGGGAGAACAGGGTGGCGGCAAGGCCGCCGAGCAGGAGGTGGAGACTGGGTTTCATGATCGGGTTCCTTGTAAGCTAGCGCGCTATGATAACCCCTCGAGAATGGGCTATATTCGTGGCCTGTAAATATCGGGAAGCCGCCAGGAAATGGTCAAAGCGCACGAATCCGCTACCGGCAAGGGGCGTCTCGCCCTGCCCGAAATCGTCGATGCTTTGGTTGCCGCCGGCCTGGTTCCGGCGGCCGATGCCGAGAAGTTCAAGCAGGAACGCCGCTACTTCAAGAGCGACATCCACCCGCTGGCGGTCATCGCCGAACAGCGCTGGAAGTCGGCCTTGCCGCCGCACCGCACCCTTGACCTGGAAACCCTGACGCAGTGGCTGGCGCAGTGGGCCGGCCTCGACTATTTCCACATCGACCCGCTGAAGATCAACTTCACGGCCGTCACGGAAGTCATGTCAAATGCCTATGCGACGCGTTTCCGCATCCTGCCGGTCGAGGTCAAGCCGCACGAGGTCACCATCGCCACCGCCGAGCCTTTCGATTGCTCGTGGGAGGGCGAACTCAAGCCGATCCTGAGAAAGGAGATCCGCCGCGTCATCTGCAACCCCGACGACATCGCGCGCTATCAGGTCGAGTTCTACAACCTGGCGAAGTCGGTCAAGGGCGCGCTGGGCCGCGGCGACGTCGGCGGCACCGGTGTTTCCAATTTCGAGCAGTTGGTCGAACTCGGCAAGGGCAAGGGCGCGCTCGACGCCAACGACCAGCACATCGTCCTCATCGTTGACTGGCTGTGGCAGTACGCCTTCGAACAGCGCGCCTCCGACATCCACGTCGAACCGCGCCGCGACCTCGGCATCGTGCGCTTCCGTATCGACGGTGTGCTGCACCAAGTCTACCAGATACCGATGTCGGTGCTGAATGCCATGACCAGCCGCATCAAGATCCTCGGCCGCATGGACGTGGTCGAGAAGCGCCGTCCGCAGGATGGCCGCATCAAGACGCGCACGCCGGAAGGGCAGGAGGTCGAGCTGCGCCTGTCGACGCTGCCGACGGCTTTCGGCGAGAAGCTGGTGATGCGGATTTTCGATCCCGAGGTGCTGGTGCGCGACTTCACCGATCTTGGCTTCGGCGAGGACGACCTCGCGCGCTGGCAGCATATGACGGGGCAGCCCAACGGCATCATCCTCGTCACCGGCCCGACCGGTTCGGGCAAGACGACGACGCTCTACACCACGCTCAAGCAGCTCGCCACGCCCGAGGTCAACGTCTGCACGCTCGAGGACCCGATCGAGATGATCGAGGACTCGTTCAACCAGGTGCAGGTGCATTCCGAGATCGGCATGACTTTCGCCGAGGGCATCCGCTCGTTGATGCGCCAGGACCCGGACATCATCATGGTCGGCGAAATCCGCGACCTCGAAACCGCCGACATGGCGATCCAGGCCGCGCTCACCGGCCACCTCGTGCTCTCCACGCTGCACACCAACGACGCGCCCTCGGCGATCACGCGCCTGCTCGATCTCGGCGTGCCGGCCTACCTGCTGCAATCGACGCTGCTCGGCGTGATGGCGCAGCGCCTGGTGCGCACGCTGTGCCCGAACTGCAAGAAGGCCGGCGGCCTGCGCACCGAGGACGAAGAGGCCTGGAACGGGCTGGTGGCGCCGTGGAAGACCAACAAGCCGGCCACGCTCTACCATCCGGTCGGCTGCCTCGATTGCCGCATGACCGGCTATCAGGGCCGGCTCGGTCTTTACGAAATTCTGCTGATGAGCCCGGAGGTCAGGAAGACCGTGACGGCGCACGCCGATCTCGCCAGGCTCAGGGAGGTCGCCCTGCGTGAAGGCATGCAGCCGCTGCGTATTTCGGGCGCCAGGAAGATTGGCGCCGGCTTGACCACCATCGAAGAAGTGCTCAAGGTGGCGCCGCCGGCGCAGGGCGGATGATGCGATTCCGGCTGGCCGGAATAGACGGAAATCGGGGCTGTGCCATGGCGATTCATGACGGCGCGCGGATCTAGCCGGCTCATCGCGCGGCGGTAGCGCAGCGCTGGCGCAGTCAACGAGAACGCCCCTAGGACGCCGTATACCCCGTACGCAAGGTTCCCCAGTGCCGCCCGCCCACGTGGATCGGCACCGAGAGGTCGTGGGTCACTTCGCCCGTGTCGCGCTTGTACGTCTGCAACAGCATCTTCTTGGTGTTCTCGCAGCAGCGCCGGGCGGCACGGTCGGTGTAGACCCGGTTGCTGCGGCTCCTCAGCAGGTCTTCGTCGTAGTTGCCCGTGAGGGGCTTGGCGTACTTGTCGTTGTGCCGGGGCACGTAGCCCTTCGTGTCGGTGCACACCGCGTACATCAACTCGGGGTGGTCGCGCAGGGTCGCCTCCTGGACGGGCGGCAGTACTTGGTCGGCGATGCGGTCGAAGCGCGAACTGTATTTCTGCGGGTTGGTGTTGGGGACGGGGCGGTAGTCGTGGTCGAAGAGGTCCGCCTCGCCGATCTTTCCCTCGGCGATCGCCTTCTCGAACGCCTGCTGCACCTGGGCGGCGGCGTTCTGCGCCACTTTGAAGACGCGGGTGTGGGCGGTATCCAGTTCCAGGTCGGCCAGTTGCTCGTGCATGCCCTCGCCCAGCTCGCACAACTGCATGGACTGGTCCGAGATGGACTGCATGCGCGCGCCGAACTCGCCCAGCTCCCGCTGCATTTCGCCCAGGTGGCTGGAGATGGATTCGACCTCGCTAGCCGAGTGCTCGGCCGCATCGACGATGGTCTGCATCTGCCCGGAGAGGGTACTGGAGAATTCCAGTATGCCGTTGAGGTGCTGCCCGACGTTCTCGATCTGGGCGACGCCGCTCTTCACGTCGTCGAGGAGTTCGCCCATGGTGGCCACCGCCTGGTCGGTCTCGCCCATGATTTCGTTGACGTTGCCGTAGATCTCCTTCGTCGCCGTGGATGTCTTTTCGGCGAGCTTGCGCACCTCGTCGGCTACCACGGCGAAGCCGCGGCCGTGCTCGCCGGCGCGGGCGGCCTCGATGGCGGCATTCAGGGCCAGCAGGTTGATCTGGTCGGCGACTTCGCCGATGACCTTGACGATGTCCTTGATCTTGGATGAACTGTCCTTCAGCTTGCCGATGGAAGTCGATGCGGTCTGGGTTCGCGCCGCCATGTTGCGCATTTCGACGATGGTCTCCTGCAGCGCCTGCTGGCCGGAGCGCGAGTCGTCCTCGGCGCGCTGGGCGGACTGGGCGGCCACCGAGGCGCTGGAGCTCACCTGTGCCGAGGTGGCGGCGATGGCCAGGGACGAATTGGCGACTTCCGCGCTCTTCGCGGCCACCTCCTTCATGCCGCGGTTGAGGGAGTCGGCCTGGTGGGAGGTCTCCGCCAAAGCGATCGAATTCTTCTGGATGATCTCGTTCACGCCGCCGATGGTCTGCAGCAGCTCGTGGGTCACCTTCATGACCTTGTCGATCAGCGGGCCGACGATCTTGTGCCCCTGGAGACCGGCGCCGGCGCGTAGCGCATCGCGGGTGTCCAGGGCCGCACCGGCCTGGTCGATGGGTACGAGGATTCCCCAGCGAACCAGCATCCAGGAGATCGCCAGGGCCATGCCGGTCAGGATGAAGCCGGAGACGTAAATGCTCCGGAAGCCGAGTTGTTCCAAGCCCAGGGTGGCCGCGAGTCCCAGCAGGTAACTGGCCGCGGCGGCAAGAATCATCAAGGCGACGGGGTGTTGGTTGCGCAGCATGTTCGCGTTCCTCTCGGATTGGTCCTAATGCCATTACAGGAGCATGAATTCTAATTCCCCGTGCATGGCTTGTGTGGCGAAGTCATATTGTCATATTCCGGAAGCGGGACGGAATGCGACTTCGCACACCTCAGGGTGCTCGATGCCATCGCGGCGCCCATCACTCTCAAGGCGGTCACGCGGCCGATATTTCAGCCGGCATCGGCGTCACTTGATCCGGATAAGTTCGCGGGACGCCCTAGCGCCGAGGGACGCTCGAATTGTCATCGCCGGTAAGTCGTGCCGGCGAACGGCGGCACGCGCCCGACCAGGCTTTCCAGCATGGCCAGCTCGGCGTCCGTGTGGTTGATCACGTCGGCGGGCACCATCGATTTCGGCATGGCGGGATCGGCGTGGATGACCATCGGGTGGTCGTGGTGGCGGGTGCGGATGATTTCGCGCTGCTGCGGCGCTGCGATCGGCACGATTTCGGCTTCGCCGTAGCACAGGCAGAAGTAGGTGCTGCCCGGCGTCTCGTCGATGTAGCAGCCGGTGCTGCGGATGCCGATGACGGCCGTGGATACGGTGATGCGCTTGTCGCCGTGGCCGAACACCGAGAGCAGCTTGCCGCTGACGATGCGCATGAAGTCGGTTGCGGCGTCGATGCCGAAGCGCACCGTGGACGAGTCGCGCTGCAGGAAGGCGTTGTCGCCGATGACGTAGATGGCCTCGGCGCCGGGGCCGGTGGTCACCGTGTCGCCGGGGCCGACGGGTTGCCCCGCGTGCGCCGGTTGATCGTTGACCCGGACCTCGCCGCGCACGCCGCGCAGGCCGGGTACAGCGGGGGCGGCGCCGGTGGCAAGGGCGCGGCGTAGCGGCGCGGCGAGACTGCCGGCGGCCAGGGCGCGCAACAGGGTACGGCGGCTCGGTTGGAACATGCCCACCTCACTTGTTCAGTTGGCGCATGCCGCGCTCGAGGCCGTCGAGGGTCAGCGGGAACATGCGTTCGGCGAAAATGTCGCGGACGATCTGGATCGACGGGCGGTATTCCCACAGGCGCTCGGGCTCGGGATTGAGCCAGATCGCCGCCGGGTAGGCCTCGCGCAGGCGCCCCAGCCAGGCGGCGCCGGCCTCGGCGTTGCCGTATTCGAGCGCGCCGCCGGGGTGGAGGATTTCGTAAGGGCTCATGGTGGCGTCGCCGACCAGGATCAGCTTGTAGTCCTCGCCGTACTTGTGCAGGACTTCGTGGAGCGGGATGTGCTCGTCGTGGCGGCGGCGATTGTCGCGCCAGACGTGGTCGTAGACGCAGTTGTGGAAGTAGAAATATTCGAGGTGCTTCAATTCGCTCCTGGCGGCGGAGAAGAGTTCCGCGCAGACCTTGACGTGGTCGTCCATCGAACCGCCGACGTCGAGGAACAGCAACACCTTGACCAGATTGTGGCGCTCGGGCCGCAGCTTCAGGTCGAGCCAGCCGGCGTTCTTCGCCGTGCCGGCGATGGTGGCGTCGAGGTCGAGTTCCTCGGCCGCGCCTTCGCGCGCGAAACGGCGCAGGCGGCGCAGCGCGACCTTGATGTTGCGCGTGCCGAGTTCCACCGTGTCGTCGAGGTTGCGGAATTCGCGCCGGTCCCAGACCTTCACGGCGCTGCGGTGACCGGCCGATTCGCCGCCGATACGGATGCCTTCCGGGTGGTGGCCGGCGTTGCCGTAGGGGCTGGTGCCGCCGGTACCTATCCACTTGCTGCCGCCCTGGTGGCGGCCTTCCTGCTCCGCCAGGCGTTGCTTGA
>DAIEEM010000350.1 GCA_027325905.1 Rhodocyclaceae bacterium | reverse complement strand
ACGGCGGCGACGGCGATGGCGGCCGCCCATGGCCAGGGCAGGATCAGCGCCGCCGCCGCGACCGGCAGCAGCAGCAAGGAAACCAGCGGATTGGCGCCGCCGCCGGTGAGAAACAGCAGCACGCCGAGAATGACGAGATCGGCGCCGACCTGGACGGCGAGCGCCTGCGGCGTCGGCGCCGCTTCCTGCCCCAGCCGCCGCGCGGCGAGGCCGTTGAAGACCCCCAGCAGCGCCAGGACGAGCAGCAACGGCGGCAACGGCAGCGGAATATCAAGCCACGTCGGCACCGTCAGGATGGCCGCCAGCGAAACCGCGAGCAGGAACCAGCGCAGGCGCACCAGGCGCCGCAGCGTGGCGCGCGTGCTCTCGCGGTCGGAGAAGGATGTCGGCATGGCGGGATTATCCCGCATCCGGGCCTCCGCCTTCACCCGCGCCCGCCCGCTGCGACAATTTGCCTCAGCCCGCCGCGCCGCCTCAGCCCGCCGCGCCGCCTCAGCCCTCCAGCAGGACGTTGCTGTCGCAGCCGATGCGCACGTTGCCCCAATGCCGCCCGCCGATCGTGATCGGCATGTCGATCTCCGAGAGTATCTCGCCGGTGTCGCGGGCATAAGTCTGCAGCAGCAGCGGCATGGTGTTCTTGGCGCTGCGCTGCCCGGTCGGGTCTTCCCAAAGGCGGCGCGTGCGGTTGCCGACGAGGTCCGCCTGCTGGTCGCCGGTCATCGGCTTGGAGAACTTGAGGTTGTGGATCGCCGCATAGCCCTTGGTGTCGGTGATGATGGCGTACGATCCGCCCTTCAGGGATTGCAGGCAGTTTTCGAGCAGCGGCTGGACTTGCTGCTCGAAGGCGCGCACGTAGCCGACATCGTATTTCTGCGGGCTGGTGCCGGCGATCGGGCGGTAGCGCTGGTCCCAGATGTCGACGCCGCCACCCGCCAGTTCGCCGAGCTTCTTCTCGATGGCGGCGCGGAAGGCGTGCGCCTGGTCGACGTTGAAATCGAAGGCGCCGCGTCCGATCTTGAAGCGCGACACCAGTTCCTGGACGCTTTCCGTAGCGGCCGCCAGCGTCAGCGTCGATTCCTCGGAGGACTTCATGCTGCCCGTGACTTCCGAGGACAGCGCGTGCACCTGGGTCACCGCGTCATGCACCTGGCCGTTGGTGGCGGTCAATTCTTCCATGGCGGCGGCGATCTGGTTCAACTGGTCGCCGGTACGCTCAAAGTCCGACACCATCTTGCGGAATTCCCCCGACGAACGTTCGACGACCTCACGCGTTTCGCGGATGTCGGCGTTGATGAGTTCATTCTCGGCCTGGGTGTCCCTCACCAAATCGCTCATGCCGGCAATGTTGTCGTTGATTTCCTGGGTCGCCGTATTCACGCGCTCGGACAGTTTGCGCACCTCGTCGGCGACCACGGCGAAACCGCGGCCCGCCTCGCCGGCGCGCGCCGCCTCGATAGCGGCATTGAGCGCCAGCAGGTTAGTCTGGTCGGCGACGTCCTTGATGAGCGCGGCGATCTGGCGCACGCTGTCCGAACGTTGCGCCAGGTTGCCGACGGTATCGTTGAAACGCGACAGCCGCTCGCTCACCGTCTGCACCTTGCCGACGATCGCCAGCGTTTCGTCGAGCGAGGCGTGCGCCGCGTCGAGATTGGCGCCGGTCGACTGCGAGATCACATCGGTCGAGGCCGAAACCTCGTGGATGGCCTGCGTCGCCTCGGTGCTGGCGCCGAACACCGCTTCGGTGATTTCTCCCTGGCGCGCCGCCCGCGTCGCCGTCGCGGCAACGGTCTTCTTCACCCGCACCGCTTCGCGGGCGATGCTGACGCTCATCTTGCGCACCTCGTTGATGATCTGCCGCATTTTGTCGGCGAAGCGGTTGTAGCTTTCGGCCAGCGTGCGCAGCTCGTCGTGCGTCAACATCGGCAGGTTGCGCGAAAAATCGCCTTCGCCGCCGGCAATCTCGTCGAAAACCAGCGAAATCGACTTGATCGGCCGCACGATCAAGTGGCGCAGATAGAGTATCTGGAGGACGTTCCAGGCCAGGGCCACCACCGTCAGCACCAGCATCAGCCGGAAGCCGTCGTCGAGCACCGCGCCGACGTGCCGGGTGATTTCGGCCGTGGCGCCGGCCTTTGCCATCTCCGCGGCGACGAGTTCCTTGTGATAGAAGAAAACGGCGAGAAAACCGACGTCGATCAGGAACAGCATCAGAAAGCTCATCAACTTCTTGGTGAGCGAGTTCCAGAACGTGCGTTCGTTCCAATCGTAGAACTTCCAGAATCGGTCCATCATCCCTCCAGCTATATTTTTAGTAATAGCCAGATTCAACGCGTTTTCGGGCCGGTCGTCAAGACTGACGCGGCGTTGCGGGGAATAGGGCCGATATCGCGGATCGATTTGCCTTGCAGTTTGAGCGCACGACGGGTCAAAAACGCGAAATCCGCGCCGCGCAGACCATCAAGTAATGGCGTGTCCGTTATTGGCTACACTGTGCGCTTCAAGAAAAGCAAGAAAACTTTCCTATGCCCGGCAAGGATCTTCGCCCATCGCTGCGCGCGCCACTATTGGCGCTGGGCGTCGTCGGCCTCGCCTTCGGCGTGCTCGGCGGCCTTTGGCGGCTCGGCTGGGAACCGCCGCTGCCCGGCACCGAGCCGGCCAGTTTCCACGGCGCCCTGATGGTGGCGGCGTTCTTCGGCGCGCTCGTCGGGCTGCAGCGCGCCACCGCCTACGGACGTCGGATCGCCTATCTCGCCCCCGCCTGCGCCGCTGCCGGCGGTGCGTTGACCGCCCTCGGCGCGCCCCATCCGGTCTCGGCGTCGCTGCTGCTGGCCGGCAGCGTGTTACTCGCGGCGCTGGCCATCGTCTCCTGCCGCCGCCAGGCGGCGCCACACACGCTGGCGGCGCTGGCCGGCGCCCTCTGCGGCATCGGCGGCAACCTGCTCTGGCTGGTGGGCTTGCCCGCAAGCCAGGCGGTCGGGGCGTGGCTGGCGTTTGTCGTCCTCGCCGCCTGCGGCGAACGGCTCGAACTCTCCCACCTGCGCCGCCCGACCGTCGGCACCTTGGCCCTGCTGGCGACGGCGGCGCTGCTGCTTCTTGCCGGCGCGCTCACCCTGCCTTTGCGCTGGCACGCCGGCACCGCGCTGACGGGAGCAGGTCTCGCCGGCCTGTCGCTCTGGCTTCTGGTCAATGACGTCGCGCGCCGCAACCTGCGCCACCATGGCCAGATGCGCTTCACCGCCGTGTGCCTGGTCGGCGGCTATGTCTGGCTCGGCATCGGCGGGCTGCTGCTGCCCTTCGCCGCCGCCTCCGGCCCGCTCTACGACGCGGCGCTGCACGCGGTCTTCCTCGGCTTCATCTTCGCCTTGGTCGTCGGCCACGCCTCTCTCGTCATACCGGCCTTGCTCGGCGTCGCCGTGCCCTACGCGCCGTTCTTCTACGTCCATCTCGGGCTCCTGAACACGACGCTGCTGCTGCGCGTCGCCGGCGATCTCGCCGCACGGCCCGCGTGGAGCGCCTGGGGCGGCCTCGGCAACGCCGTCGCCCTCGCGCTGTTCCTGGTCGCCGCCGGCGTTGGCGCGCTACGCGGCCGCCTGGACGAGAACAATTCCGCTGGGTGACGTTGCGACGGATTTTCGAAACGCCGACTTCCCTAGCGCACGAGCAGTAGCCAGATCAACAGTACGATGCCGACCGCTAACAACGAGATGGTCGTCCGCAGACGACTGTTCATCTTGGCGCGATCGCGGCGCGGCGGGACCGATTCGATCCTGCCGTCGGCGATAGCCTGCTCCAGCTCTCCGCTCTGAATATGCAAACCACAAGAGGGACATCCCAGCACCTTTGTGGAAATCTCAAAAGGAGTGCCGGGAGCGAACTCGTAGACTCGCATGGTCTTTTTGCAAGCAGAGCACAAGTAGGAACTGTCATCGATGGAGACGGATACCATTCGTCGATGATACCTTTCGATATTGGCGATGGATATTGAGCGAATGGCATAGAAGGCGGAATAACCGCAAGGCGCATAGCATCGGATAGCGAGGAAGCGCATTCACCTGATCCTAGACAGCGGGGTTATATGGGCGACGAACCGGCGGCAACACAATATCAGGGCGGCGAAATGTCCAATAAGGGCTTTCGCCATGATGAGGCAAAGAACTTCATCGAGTTCTGCGTCGAACTCAACAACCAGGACGATCGATTGGTTCATCCGAACGATCCCGAGTTTCGACCGGCCATCGACGCCGCGTCGTGGAATCCCATACCCATATTCGACAG
>DAIEEM010000310.1 GCA_027325905.1 Rhodocyclaceae bacterium | reverse complement strand
GTCAAGGCGCTGCTGGGCGAATCCAAGGACGGCATCGGACGCGTGCGCAAGATCGTCCAGGACTTGAAGGACTTCTCGCGCGTCGACAATGCCGAGGAATGGCAGTTGGCCGACCTGCGCAAGGGCCTCGACTCGACGTTGAACGTCGTCAACAACGAGATCAAGTACAAGGCCGACGTCGTCAAGGAGTATGGCGACATTCCGGCGATCGAGTGCCTGCCCTCGCAGCTCAACCAGGTGTTCATGAACCTGATGGTCAATGCCGCGCATGCCATGTCCGCCGGCAAGCATGGCCAGATCACGCTGCGTACCGGCACGGCCGGCGAGCGGGTTTGGGTGGAGGTGGCCGATACCGGCTGCGGCATCGCGCCGGAAAACATCAAGCGTGTCTTCGATCCTTTTTTCACGACCAAGCCGGTAGGCCAGGGTACCGGGCTGGGGTTGTCGCTGTCCTACGGCATCGTCAAGAAACACGGCGGCGACATCGAGGTCGTCAGCGAATTGGGCAAGGGCACGACCTTTCGCGTAGTCTTGCCGATGAAGCGGCCCGTCGGCGGCGGGGCCGCCCACTAGCGACGGGAACCCAAGGAGGGGACCATGGAAATCGAACAACAGCTTTGGCTCGGCGAGCCGCTGGAAAGGCACGCCATAACGGGCAAGCTTTCCGGCCCGGCTGCGCTGGTTCTCGTCTTCGGCGGCACGGCGCAACTGGCGGCGACGCGTTTCGAGGCGCTGCGGGACGCGTTTCCCGCGGCCGCGATCGTCGGCTGCTCGACGGCCGGCGAGATTTTCGGCACCAGCGTGTTCGACGGCGCGCTGACGACGACGGCGGTGCGCTTCGCCGATACCGTCGTGAAGCTGGCCAAGACGCGGGTCGACCAGCCGGAGCAAAGCCTGGCCGCGGGCGTGGAACTGGCGCGGCAACTGCCGCGCGCCGGACTCGCACATGTGCTGGTGCTGTCCGACGGCCTGCATGTCAATGGCACGGACCTGGTGGAGGGGCTCCGCCAGGAGCTGCCGGAAAACGTCGCCGTCACCGGCGGCTTGTCCGGCGACGGCACGGAATTCAAGCGCACGCTGGTGATTGCCGACGGACCGGCGGCGACAGGCGCGATCGCGGCAGTCGGCTTCTACGGCGGCCGTCTGCGCGTGGGTTACGGCTCCCTCGGCGGCTGGGATCCATTCGGCCCCGATCGGCTCGTCACGCGCTCGCGCGACAACGTGCTGTTCGAGCTCGACGGCCAGTCGGCGCTGGCGCTGTACAAGCGTTATCTCGGCGAGCATGCGGCGGGGCTGCCCGCCACGGGATTGCTGTTCCCGCTGGAACTGCATGCCGTCGCCGGCAGCAAGGAACCCGGCCTAGTGCGTACCATCCTCTCGGTGAACGAGGAAGAGCAGTCGATGACGTTCGCCGGCGATGTGCCGGAAGGCGTCTATGCACGCCTGATGAAGGCGAATTTCGACCGCCTGATCGAGGGCGCCTCGGGCGCCGCCGAGGCGACGCGCGCGCCGCTCGGCGGGGCAGCGGCCGAACTCGCCGTGCTCATCAGTTGCGTCGGCCGCAAGCTGGTGCTGAAGCAGCGCGTCGAAGAGGAAGTCGAAAGCGTGCGCGAGGTGCTCGGCGACGGCACGATGCTGACGGGCTTCTACTCCTACGGCGAGATTTCGCCGGCGGTGCCGCTGGCGAAATGCGAATTGCACAACCAGACGATGACCATCACCACTTTTGCCGAAGTCCCGGAATCCATTGCATAAGCTGCTCTACCGCCAGGTCACGCGCTACCTCGGCGAAGCCGGCAAATCCTTCGTACCGCCGCCGGGATGGCCGGACTTCATCGACGCCGTCGAGGCGGCCTACGTGCAGGCCGAGTCCGATCGCAAGCTGATCGAGCATTCGCTCGACCTGATGTCGCAGGAATTGACCGAGCGCAACCGCGACCTGGAACGCCAGTTGCGCGAGAACCAGACGACGCGCGATGCGCTGCAGCGCGAGAAGGCGGAACAAGCCAAGCTGATCCGCAAGCTGGAAGTGGCGCACAACCAACTGCTGCAATCGGAGAAGATGGCTTCCATCGGCCAGTTGGCGGCCGGCGTGGCGCATGAGATCAACAATCCGGTCGGCTTCATCAACTCGAACATCGGTTCGCTGGATCGTTACCTGAAAAGCCTGTTCGCCGTCCTCGACGCCTACGAGCGCGCCGCCGCCAATTATCCCGGCGAAGAGTGCGCGGCCGTCGAGGCGCTCAAGGCGCAAATGGATTTCGCCTACATCAAGGAGGACATTTCCGGCCTGATGAGCGAGACCAAGGACGGCGTCGCGCGGGTGAAGAAGATCGTCCAGGACCTCAAGGACTTTTCCCACGTCGACAGCGCCGAGTGGCAACGGGCCGATCTGCACAAGGGTCTGGACAGCACCCTCAACGTGGTGTGGAACGAACTCAAGTACAAGGCCGAAGTCGTCAAGGAGTACGGCGACCTGCCCGAGGTCGAGTGCCTGCCTTCCCAGCTCAACCAGGTATTCATGAACCTGCTGGTCAATGCCGCCCACGCCATCGCCGAGCATGGCGTCATCACCTTGCGCACCGGCTGCGCCGGCGATGAAGTATGGGTGGAAATCGCCGATACCGGCAGCGGCATCGCGCCGGAGAACATCGGGCGCATCTTCGATCCGTTCTTCACCACCAAGCCGGTCGGCAAGGGCACCGGACTGGGGCTGTCGCTTTCCTACGGCATCGTCGAGAAGCACCACGGCCGCATCGACGTGCACAGCGAACCCGGCAAAGGCACCGCGTTTCGCGTCAGCCTGCCGGTGACGCAGCCGCAGGCGCTCTAGGCTTGCCGACGCGGAATATTCCTACGTCGGCCTAGCGGATTCCACGATTTCGGGCCGGTCCTCGCCAAGCTATACTTGGCGCACATTTTCCGACCCGCCAAGGGCAATCCCGGCCGAAAGTCCGGGAGCGCAAAGTTCCGGTCTAAGGGCTGTCGCCTATGATCGAGGAACCGCCGGGCCAGCGACCGTTTCCCAGACAACATCGGTAGCCGCTTATGGATTGCGCCGTCGCCCCGCGCTTCCGCCGTGCCGCCGCCCCCGCACCGGGCGGGTCATTGCGCCGTTCGCCGATCCCGGCCATTGCCGCCGGCGGTTCGGCGTCGCTGGCGCCGGCGCGCGAAAGAGAAAGAAAGACAAACTGATGGATGCGGTCGCGGAGAAACCGTTGCAGGTGCTGGTGGTCGACGATACCGCCACCAATCGCCAGATACTCCAGGTCTTCCTCGGCAAACTGGGCTACGACGTGGCTTTCGCCGTGGACGGCGCGCAGGCGGTGGAAAAATTTCCCGCGGTGCAGCCGGACCTCGTGCTGATGGACGTGATGATGCCGGTGATGGACGGCTTCGAAGCGACGCGGCGCATCAAGCGGCTCTGCGGCAACCACTGGGTGCCGGTGGTGTTCCTCTCGGCGCTGGACAACGAAGAGAACCTCGTCGCCGGGCTCGACGCCGGCGGCGACGATTATCTGTTCAAGCCGGTGAGCTTCACGGTGCTCGATGCCAAGTTGCGCTCGCTCGCGCGGACGCTGCGCATGCAGCGGGCGCTCGAAGATGCGCGCCGCAGCCTGCAGCGCTACCGCGACCGGCAGGAGGCCGAGAACGTCCTGGCGCACGACGTCATGCTGCGCCAGATGGTGCGCGAGGGCGGCAACGATCCGCGCGTGCATCAATGGCTGGCGCCGGCGGCCAACTTCAGCGGCGACATCGTCGTCGCCGCGACCTCGCCCGACGGCTGCCTTTACGCCATGCTGGCCGACGCCACCGGCCATGGCCTGTCGGCCGCCATCAGCGCCCTGCCGGTGCTGTCGGTGTTCCACGGCACGGTCAAGCGCGGCCTGCCGCTGGGCACGATCGTCGGCGAAATCAATCGCCACTTGCGCGCGACGCTGCCGGGCGGGCGTTTCGTCGCCGCCACGCTGCTGCGCATCGACGGCACGTGCGGGCGCGCCGAGGCCTGGGTCGGAGGCATGCCGGAACTGCTCCATCTCGGCGCCGACGGCCGTCCGCTGCGGACGCTGGCGTCGAACCAACTGCCGCTGGGCGTCGTCGAGGGCGACGCCGCCATGGCGGTCACCGAAACCATCCAATGCGAACCGGGCAGCCAGTTCGTCATGTATTCGGACGGCCTGGTCGAAGCGGCCGATGCCGCCGGCGCTGCCTTCGGCAGCGGTCGGCTGGAGGCCGCGCTGGCGGCGCCGGCCGCCGGCCGGCTCGACGCGGTGCGCGGTGCGCTGACCCGGCACCTCGGCGCCGCGCGGCCCCACGACGACGTTTCGATGATGCTGGTCGACTGCCGCTAGCGGACGC
>DAIEEM010000324.1 GCA_027325905.1 Rhodocyclaceae bacterium | reverse complement strand
CATCGGCACGATGCCGCTGTTCGGTTCGATGGTGCAGAACGGAAAGTTCTCTGCCGCAATACCGGATTTGGTGAGGGCGTTGAACAGGGTGGACTTGCCGACGTTGGGCAGGCCGACGATGCCGCATTGGAGACTCATGATTCCTCTTTCTTCGGTGACGCGGGTTTCGCGTTGATCTTCTGCATCGCCGCGTTGTAATCGGCCTTGGCGAACAGCGGCCAGGCCAGCAGCGCGCGGTCTATGGCGGTGTCGATCTCGCCGGCTTCTTCCTTGCGCGGCGGCTTCAGCACGTAATTGACGACTTCGTTGCGGTCGCCCGGATGGCCGATGCCGATGCGCAGGCGCCAGTAGTCCTGCGTTCCGAGCCGGCTGCTGATGTCCTTGAGCCCATTGTGCCCGCCGAGGCCGCCGCCGAACTTGAGCCGCGCTTGGCCGGGCGGCAGATCGAGTTCGTCGTGCACCACCAGCATCTCCGCCGCTTCGATGCGGTAGAAGTGCATCAGCGCCTGCACGGCTTCGCCCGAGCGGTTCATGAAGGTCTGCGGCAGCAGGAGCCAGACGCCTTCGGCGCGGGCGTTGCCGGCCAGTCCGCGGAACCGCGACTCGCGCGCCAGGTTGACGCCGATGTCGCGGGCGAGGCGCTCACAAAACCAAAACCCGGCGTTGTGCCGGGTTTCGGAATATTCGGCCCCGGGGTTGCCGAGGCCGACGATCAGGCGCAGCGGAGACTGCAAGAGTTATCTCTTGTCGGTCTTCTCGGACTTCTTCTCGACCTTCTTCTCCGCCGGCGGCGCGACTTCGGCCGGAGCGGCTTCGACGACTTCCTCCGAGGCGGCGCCGCCGCCGCGCACGACGACGGTCGCGACGACGGGGTCTTCACCCTTGTGCAGCACGACTTCGACGCCGGCCGGCAAGGTGAGATGGGAGACGTGCAGCGAGTGGCCGCTGGCGAGGTCCTTGAGGTCGACTTCGATGAAGCTCGGCAGGTCATTCGGCAGGCACTTGACGTCGATGTCGGTCATGACGTGCGACACCATGCCGCCGGAGAGCTTGACGCCCGGACAGACGTCGGCGTTGATGAAGTGCAGCGGCACCTTCTGGTGGATGGCGTGGCTGGCGTCGATGCGCTGGAAGTCCACGTGCAGGATCAGTTGGCGGAAGGGATGGCGCTGCACGTCGCGCAGCAGGCACAGCTCCTTCTTGCCTGCGAGATTCATCGTCAGCACGGAGGAATAGAAGGCCTCCTTGCGCAGATGCTGGAAGATCTCGTTGTGGTCGATCTCGATGGACTGCGGGGCGACGGAGCCGCCGTAGATGATGCCGGGGACCCGGCCGGCGTTGCGCAGGCGGCGGCTCGCACCCGTACCTTGCGCTTCGCGCTGTTTCGCGTTGAATTCGATTTGCATTTTCACGTACTCCAATAAAAAACCGTCCGCGACCAGACGGTTGGGTTATGCCGCGGTCGCCCGCGGCGAATGAATCAATCCATGAACAGCGAGGACACCGACTCTTCGTTGCTGATGCGCAGCAGCGTCTCGGCCAGCAGCCCGGCGATGGGCACGACGCGGATGCGCGCACAGGCCTTGGCGTCGTCGCGCAAGGGAATGGTGTCGGTGACGACCAGTTCGTCGAGTTCGGAATCCATGATGCGCGCGACCGCCGAGCCGGACAGCACCGGGTGGGTACAGTAGGCCAGCACGCGCTTGGCGCCGTGCTCCTTCAAGGCCTGCGCGGCCTTGCACAGCGTGCCGGCGGTGTCGACGATGTCGTCCATGATGACGCAGGTGCGGCCGTCGACGTCGCCGATGATGTTCATCACTTCCGAGACGTTGGCGCGGGGGCGGCGCTTGTCGATGATGGCGAGGTCGGATTCGAGGCGCTTGGCGATGGCGCGCGCCCGCACCACGCCGCCGATGTCGGGCGACACCACCAGCAGGTCGGGATGGCTCTGCTTCCAGATGTCGCCGAGGAGTATCGGCGCGGCGTAGATGTTGTCGACCGGAATATCGAAGAAGCCCTGGATCTGGTCGGCGTGAAGGTCGACGGTGAGCAGGCGCTGCACGCCGGCGGCCTGCAGCATGTTGGCGATGACCTTGGCTGTGATCGGCACGCGCGCCGAGCGCGGGCGGCGGTCCTGGCGCGCGTAGCCGAAGTAGGGGATGGCGGCGGTGATGCGGCTGGCGGAGGCGCGCTTCAACGCATCGGCGAGAATCACCACTTCCATCAGGCTGTCGTTGGTCGGCGCGCAGGT
>DAIEEM010000323.1 GCA_027325905.1 Rhodocyclaceae bacterium | reverse complement strand
CCGGCGGCGCGGCTCGAAGGCGCGGTGCAGCTTGGCGACGAAGACGAGCGCCTCGGGCGTGAGGATTTCGTCGAAGCGCGGGTGTAGCGGCGCCGTGATCTGCACGCCTTGGGGTAGGTTGAGGCTCATAGTTTCCACTCCTTTATTCGAGATTTATTCGAGGCTAGACATGACGAAAGCGACGACGTCGCTCAGCAGCCGGCCGGTCGCCGTGGGCTGGACGTCGAGGTGCTCGGCGGGTTGGCCGCCGCGGTTGATCCAGAAGGTCGTGTAGCCGAACCAGGTCGCGCCCGCCGCATCCCAGCCGTTCGACGAGACGAACAGAATCTGTCTTGCCGCCAGCCCCAACGCATCGGGGCCGAGTTGATAGGCGGCGGGGGCGGTCTTGTACCGGCATACGGCTTCGACCGAGAGAACGTGGCTGAAAATCCCGCCCATGCCGGCACTCTTTACGGCGATGTCGAGCATCTGCGGCGTGCCGTTCGAGAGGATGCCGAGCGGCAGGCCCAGTTTCTTCAATGCCTTCAGTGCGCCGAGATTCTCGGGAAAGGCGGTGAGGCAGGCGTATTGGCTCATCAGGCGCTCGGCCTGGGCGGCGGCGGCCGGCGCCAGACGCGCCAGCGTGAAGTCGAGCGCATCGCGCGTGACGTCCCAGAAGTTCTTGTAGCGGCCGGAGAGGGTGCGCAAGTGCGTGTATTCGATCTGCTTGGCGCGCCAGAGCGCGGAAATCTCCGTGCCCTGGCCGGGAAAGAGTTGTTCGGCCAGTAACGCGACAGAATGCACGTCGAACAAGGTGCCGTAGGCATCGAAGAGGAGGGCGCGGATCGTCATGGCTGTCATCGTATTCTTGCTTTTACGATGGGAGAAGATACGATTGCGGCAAATGATCTTGTACAGAAAGTAACCAATGGCTCAGTTCAAGCAGATTTCCGCTTTCGTTCAGGCGGCAACGCGAGGCAGCCTGTCTGCGGCGGCGCGGGCCGAGGGGGTGACGCCAGCCATCATGGGGCGGCGGCTCGATGCGCTGGAGTCGCGTCTCGGCGTGCGGCTGCTGACGCGCACGACACGTAAGCTCACGCTCACTTTCGAGGGCCAGGCATTCCTCGAGGACTGCCAGCGGGTGCTCAACGATCTCGCCAACGCCGAGGCGTCGGTGAGTCTGGGCGGGGTGAAGGCGAGCGGTCATTTGCGTTTGTCGGCCCCGGCGGGCTTCGGCCGCATCCACGTGGCGCCGCACCTGGCGGCATTCATGGATGCGAATCCCGAGGTGACGGTAAGCCTGGATCTTTCCGACCGGCTCGTCGATCTGGTCAACGAGGGTATCGACTGCACCGTGCGCATCGGCGAGCTTGCCGATTCCAGCCTGGTCAGCGTCAGGCTCGGCGACATGCGGCGCATGGTCGTGGCCAGTCCGGCCTATCTCGAGCGGCACGGCGCGCCGCGGACGCTCGCCGATCTCGCCCATCACGAATGTTTCTCCCTGGGTCCCCAACGCGGCTGGAGCTTCCGCGACCTCGAGCAGCCCGGCAAGACCGTCATCATCAAGGTCACCGGTCGCCTCGAATGCAACGACGGCGCGGTGCTGCACGAGTGGGCGCTGGCGGGGCGCGGCCTGGCATGGCGCTCGCTGTGGGAAGTCGGCGACGACGTGCGCGCCGGCCGGCTGGTGCCGGTGCTCGAGGACTACGCCGCGCCGCCGCTCGGCATTTACGCGGTTTTCCCGCAGCGGCGACAGTTGCCGTTGCGCGTGCGGCTGTTCATCGATTTGCTCAAGCATACCTACGGCAGTCCCGGCTATTGGGGGCGCTGAAAGGAAAAAGCCACGCCGGATCACCGACGTGGCTTTCCCGCTCCACTCCCTCTGTATCGAGGGTTTGGTCGTTGCTCAGTGGAACTGCTCCTCCTCCGTCGATCCTGTCAAGGCCGTGACCGAGGATGTGCCGCCCTGGATCACGGTGGTGACGTCGTCGAAGTAGCCGGTGCCGACTTCCTGCTGATGCGAAACGAAGGTGTAGCCGCGGTCGCGGGCCGCGAATTCGGGCTCCTGCACCTTGTCGACGTAGGCCGACATGCCGCGCTGGGCGTAGTCCTGGGCCAGGTCGAACATGTGGTACCACATGTTGTGAATGCCGGCGA
Source organism: Rhodocyclaceae bacterium (assembly GCA_027325905.1). Classification (GTDB taxonomy): domain Bacteria; phylum Pseudomonadota; class Gammaproteobacteria; order Burkholderiales; family Rhodocyclaceae; genus Nitricoxidireducens. The sequence goes on along the minus strand of DAIEEM010000323.1, from coordinate 9,049 downwards.
GCGTGATGAACTGATACTTGTAGCCCATGGCGCCGAGCTCGCGCTGGAACTTGGCGATGGTGGCGTCGTCGAGGTTCTTCTTCCAGTTGAACGACGGCGAGCAGTTGTAGGCCAGCAGCTTGCCGGGGAACTTGGCGCGGATCGCCTCGGCAAATTTCCTGGCGAACTCGAGATCGGGCTTGCCGGTTTCGCACCACACCATGTCGGCGTAAGGCGCGTAGGCGAGGCCGCGCGAAATCGACTGCTCGAGGCCGGGCTTGGTCTTGTAGAAGCCTTCCACGGTGCGCTCGCCGGTGACGAACGGCTTGTCGTTGGCGTCGACGTCGCTGGTGATGAGGTCGGCGGCTTCGGCGTCGGTGCGGGCGAGGATGATGGTCGGCACGCCCAGCACGTCGGCGGCCAGCCGCGCGGAGATCAGCTTCTGCACGGCGTCCTGCGTCGGCACCAATACCTTGCCGCCCATGTGTCCGCACTTTTTGACCGAGGCCAGTTGGTCTTCGAAATGCACGCCGGCGGCGCCGGCGCGGATCATCGCCTTCATCAGTTCGTAGGCGTTCAACACACCGCCGAAGCCGGCTTCGGCATCGGCGACGATGGGCGCGAAGTAGTCAATGTACTCTTTGTCGCCGGCATCGATGCCCTTGGCGTGCTGGATTTCGTCGGCGCGCCTGAACGTGTTGTTGATGCGTTCGACGACGGTGGGAACGGAATCGACGGGATACAGCGACTGATCCGGGTACATGGACATGTAGCCGTTGTTGTCGGCGGCAACCTGCCAGCCCGACAGGTAGATGGCCTTGATGCCGGCCTTCACCTGCTGCATGGCCTGGCCGCCGGTGAGGGCGCCGAGACAGTTGACGTAGGGCGTGTTGTTGACGAGATCCCAGAGCTTCTCGGCGCCGCGACGGGCCAGCGTGTGCTCGATGGGAAAGGAACCACGCAGGCGAACGACGTCGTCGGCGCTATAGCCGCGCTTGAGACCTTTCCAGCGCGGATTTTCTGCCCAGTCTTTGGCCAGGGCGGTGGCCTGAGCTTTGCGGTTGGTCATGTCGGGGTCCTTTATATGTGATGGGAAATCACGAAGGCCGGCCTGTCGCAATTCGGTGCCGCGATTCAAGCTCTCGGCGATTCGTTAGCCGAAAGTATAACTGCGATATTGCGCAGCACCACATGTCTTATACAAGACATAGTGATATTTATATATATTATAAATCAATGCATTACGAATTATATTTCGCAATGCGGTGCTTATATTGCAATCGTGAAATGGCGCAGTGTGCGCCGCACCATGCTCTTATATAAGAGCATGGTGCGAGACCTCACGCCAACGGCAGCGAACTGACGATTACACCGTCCTCGTCGGCGTAGAGCCATTCACCGGGAGTGAAGGTCACGCCGCCGAATGCCACCGCGATATCGCGGTCCCCCTGATTCTTTTTTACGGTCTTCTGCGGATGCGTCGCCAGTGCGAAGACGCCGATATCCATGCCGCCGATGGCGCGCGAATCGCGGATGCAGCCATAGACGACGATGCCGTTCCAACCGTTCTCGACGCCGAGTGCGGCGAGCTGGTCGCCGACGAGCGCGCGGCGCAGGCTACCGCCGCCGTCGACGACCAGCACGCGGCCGTCGCCGGGGTCTTCGAGCGCCGTACGCACGAGGCCATTGTCCTCGAACAGCTTGAGCGTGGCGATGGCGCCGCAGAACGCCTTGCGTCCGCCGTAGGAGCGGAACATCGGCGCCACGACGCGGAACTTGCCTTCATTGGCGTCGCAAAGATCGGTGGTGAGAAGTTCCATGGGCGTCCTTTCGCAAAAAAAAGCGGCCCGCAGGCCGCCGTGGATGGTACTTGCCGCTCAGTGATGGGCGACGGTCTCGGCGTCTTCCTCGAACGAGAGCTTGACCTTGCCCTCGGCGTCGAGGTCGATGGTGACCTTGCCGCCGCTGGCGAGCCTGCCGAACAGAAGTTCGTCGGCAAGCGCCGCGCGTATCGTGTCCTGGATCAGGCGGGCCATCGGGCGGGCGCCCATGGTCGGATCGAAACCCTTGCCGGCGAGCCAATGGCGCAGGTCGTCGGTGAAGATCGCTTCGACCTTCTTCTCGTGAAGCTGGCCTTCCAACTGCATGAGGAACTTGTCGACGACGCGCAGGATGATGTCCTCGTCGAGCGACTTGAAGGAAACAATGGCGTCGAGGCGGTTGCGGAACTCGGGCGAGAACATGCGCTTGATGTCGCCCATCTCGTCGCCTTGGGCCTTGTTGGCTGTGAAACCCATCGTCGTCTTGTTGAGCGCTTCGGCACCGGCGTTGGTCGTCATGATGATGACGATGTTGCGGAAATCGGCCTTGCGGCCGTTGTTGTCCGTCAGCGTGCCGTGATCCATCACCTGCAGCAGTATGTTGAAAATGTCGGGATGCGCCTTTTCGATTTCGTCGAGCAGCAGCACGGCATGCGGCTTCTTGGTGACGGCCTCGGTGAGCAGGCCGCCCTGGTCGAAACCGACGTAGCCCGGCGGCGCGCCGATCAGCCGGCTGACGGCGTGGCGCTCCATATATTCGGACATGTCGAAGCGGATCAACTCGATGCCCATGCAGTAGGCGAGCTGGCGCGCCACCTCGGTCTTGCCGACGCCCGTCGGGCCGGAAAAGAGGAAGTTGCCGATCGGCTTCAACGGGCTGCCGAGGCCGGAGCGCGACATCTTGATGGCCTTCGCCAGCGCGTCGATGGCCTGGTCCTGGCCGAACACGACGCTGCGCAGATCGCGCTCGAGGTTCTTCAACGCCGAGCGGTCGTCGGCGGAAACGTGCTGCGGCGGAATGCGCGCAATCTTGGCGACGATCTCCTCGATTTCCTGCTTGCCGATTATCTTTTTCTGCCGCGACTTGGGCAGGATGCGCTGTGCTGCGCCGGCCTCGTCGATGACGTCGATCGCCTTGTCGGGTAAATGACGGTCGGTGATGTACTTGGCGGCGAGTTCGGCGGCGTTGTTGATCGCCGCGGTCGAGTACTTGACGCCGTGGTGCTCCTCGAAGCGCGATTTGAGGCCGCGCAGGATAGACACCGTTTCATCGACCGACGGCTCGTCCACGTCGATCTTCTGGAAGCGGCGTGACAGCGCGTGATCCTTTTCGAAAACACCGCGGAACTCGTTGTAGGTCGTGGCGCCGATGCACTTCAGCGCCCCGCTCGAGAGTGCCGGCTTGAGCAGGTTGGATGCATCGAGCGTGCCGCCCGAAGCGGCACCGGCGCCGATCAGCGTATGAATCTCGCCAATGAACAGGATCGCGCTCGGATTGTCGGCGAGCTGCTTGAGCACGGCTTTGAGGCGCTGCTCGAAGTCGCCGCGGTATTTGGTGCCGGCCAGCAATGCGCCCATGTCGAGCGCATAGACGGTGGCATCGGCGAGGATTTCCGGCACGCGGCTTTCGATGATGCGCCGCGCCAGACCCTCGGCGATGGCGGTCTTGCCGACGCCGGCTTCGCCCACCAGCAGCGGGTTGTTCTTGCGCCGGCGGCAGAGCGTCTGGATCACGCGCTCGAGTTCCTTCTAGCGGCCGATCAGGGGATCGATCTTGCCCGTGAGCGCGAGCTGGTTGAGGTTCTGGGTGAAATTCTCCAGCGCCGTCGCCGGCGACGCCGTCTCCGTTTCCTGCTCCGCCGGCTCCTCGTTCTTGCCGACGGGCTGCTGCGCCTTGGTGATGCCGTGGGAAATGAAATTCACGACGTCTAGGCGCGAGATGTTCTGCTTGTGCAGATAGTAAACGGCATGCGAATCTTTTTCGCCGAAAATGGCGACCAGCACATTGGCGCCGGTGACTTCCTTCTTGCCGGAGGACTGCACGTGCAGAATTGCGCGCTGGATGACGCGCTGGAACCCCAAGGTCGGCTGGGTGTCGATTTCTTCGTTGCCGGCGACCGTCGGCGTGTGCTGGTTGATGAACGCCAGCAGTTCGTTGCGCAGCATGTCGACGTCCGCGGCACACGCCCGCAATACTTCGGCGGCCGACGGATTGTCCAGCAGGGCAAGCAGCAGATGCTCGACGGTGATGAACTCGTGGCGCTTTTGCCGCGCCTCGACGAACGCCATATGCAGACTGACTTCTAGTTCCTGGGCGATCATGCCTTGCCTCCTACCGGACCGCCCCATGGGAGGCGGCGCCCCCTGATGGAGGACGGAAAATGAATACGGGCGCTGGGGATCATTTAGTTCTCCTCCATCACGCATGCGAGCGGGTGCTGATGCTGGTGGGCGAAGGCGCAAACCTGCTCGACCTTGGTCGCCGCCATGTCGCGCGGATAGACGCCACAAATACCCTTCCCGGCGCGGTGCACCTGGAGCATGACGACGGTTGCCTGTTCGCGGCTCATGTTGAAAAACCTCTGTAGCACGACGACGACGAAATCCATTGGAGTGTAGTCGTCGTTGAGCAATACCACACGGAAGAGCGGGGGCTGTTTCACCCGGCTCTTCTCGGGTTCAAGAATTGTTCCGCCCTCGCGTTGCTTGCGTGTCGCCATGAATCGATTCTAATGCGAATTGTTCTTCGAGCAACTGCGCTAAGAATAGGGAAATACCGCGTGTATCGCCGCGCATCTCCGCGGCGACGACGACCCCGCGTCGAGCCGAATTCGATGCGTCGCTACGGTACCCACCACCCTTGCTGTCCCGCAGCAAAAATAAATCTTGACGTCGTCAGCCGGAATGAGTAAAAGGCAGGCGTGTTTGGTTCAAGATTCACCGCAGTGACCAGTGTTTCGAGTGGCCCGCAGTGGCTCGGTTCCCTGAATTGCCGCTTGACCTCTTCCGCTGTCGAGAACTTGTTACGCAAACATTTCCCGGTGAATGACCCAGGGAGGTTCGGGGGACGTTTCCGGTTCGTGTCCTGTTTTAGGAAAGAGGCGTTATGGCAACGGGTACCGTTAAGTGGTTCAACGATTCGAAAGGTTATGGCTTCATTACGCCGGATGACGGCAGCGAGGACTTGTTCGCGCATTTCTCGGCGATCAACATGCCTGGCTTCAAGACGCTGAAGGAAGGTGAAAAGGTTTCGTTCGAAGTCACGCAAGGCCCGAAGGGCAAGCAGGCTTCGAACATACAGAAAGCCTGACGAAACACTCTTTCGCAGGTTTCTGCAACCCGCCGCGCGGCTAGTCCCCGGTGGGTTTTTGTTTTGGGCGGAGGACCCGGCGCAAAGCGGCGAAGGCTGCTTGCGAGGTGCGCGATTTCTTCCCCTCTCCGGATCCATGCGCTTCCGCAAGCGATTCGAACTTGGCAGCGCCGGTCGCTGAAACGAACTTGAGCAAGATAGTGCTGTTCAACAAACCCTACGGCGTACTGACCCAGTTCACGTCGCCGGATGGGCAGCCGACCCTGGCGAACTATATCCGGGTGCCGGGTGTTTATGCGGCCGGCCGGCTCGACGCCGACAGCGAAGGCCTCGTCGTGCTGACCGACAACGGCGCGATGCAGGCGCGCATCAGCCATCCGCGCCACAAACTGACCAAGACCTACTGGGCTCAGGTCGACGGCGTCCCTGACGAGGAGGCGCTGGCACGCCTGCGTCACGGGCTCGACCTCGGCGATTTCCGTACCCGGCCCTGCCAGGCCCGGCTGATCCCAGAGCCGGAAATGCTGTGGTCGCGCCAGCCGCCGATTCGCTTCCGCAAGGCCATTCCGACCGCGTGGCTCGAAATCGCCATCGCCGAAGGCAAGAACCGCCAGGTTCGGCGCATGACGGCAAAGATCGGACACCCGACGTTGCGCTTGATCCGCTGGGCCGTCGGCGAGTGGAATCTCGCAGGCTTGCCGCCGGGAGAGTGGCGCGTGCTGGCGGACGAAGAGGATAGGTCGGGGTTTTTTCCGCATCCTTCTAGATGACCGTGTCAACCTGCCCGACAACTTGCGCGTTAATCGCGCTGACGTCGCAATTTGCGGGCCGTCATCATCACCGTAATCCTCCACTCGTCAGACGAAAGGTATACAAATGAGCAAACTGATCGCTACCCTGATTGCCGGCCTGTTCGCCGCTTCCGTCGCCATGGCCGCCGACGCGCCGAAGCCGGCCCCGGCGCCTGCCGCCGCCGCTGCCCCGGCCGCCGCCCCGGCTGCCGAAGCCGCTCCCGCCCCGAAGGCCAAGAAGGCCAAGAAGGCCAAGAAGGCCAAGAAGGCCAAGAAGGCTGCGGAAGCTGCTCCGGCCGAAGCCAAGTAATCCAGGCTTTCCCGAAAAACGAAGGGCGGAGAAATCCGCCCTTCGTTTTTTTCGCCCGTTTGCCGCCAGCGGCGGGCGCGGGACATTATTCCTACTGAAACGGGCCCTTAGTCTCCGGCGATCCGCTTGGCGATATGGGCGAGCGCCTCCTCGACCTGGTCGACGAGGATCAAGCAGAGATCTCCCGCTTCCAGCCGTGCCAGGGCGGCATCGATCGCCGGAAATTCGCCGCGAATTTCCTCGACGGCCGTAGCGCGCTTGGCGTTCGCCAGGCCTTGCCGCAGCAGGGCCAGTACTTCGCCGTCGGCGCGGCCGCGCTGGCACTGATCCTGGTAAAGAACCAATTCGTCGAAGGCATCCCCGAGGATTTCTGTTTGCTGGCGGATATCGACGTCGCGGCGGTCGCCGGCGCCGCTGATGACGACGATACGGCGTTTCGCCGGGATGTTGTCGACGGCGCCCACCAGCGCCAGGATGGCGTCCGGATTGTGGCCGTAGTCGGCGATCAGGGTCGCTCCCCGATAGTCGAAGACATTGAAGCGGCCGGGAGCCGTCTGCGCATCGTTGACGAAGCTGGCGAGACCCAGACGTATGACGTCCCAGTCCAGTCCCAGGGCCCAGGCCGCGGCCGTGGCCGCCATGGCGTTCTCGACCTGGAAAGCGATGCTGCCGCCGCGCGTGAGGGGAATGGCGGCCAGTGCAATGCGGTATTCCTGCGCGCCCTCGCTGGCGACGATGAAGTCGCCGTCGACACTGACGACACGCTTGCCTTGCGCTCGGTGTGTCGCCATGACCGGAAGATTGCGGTCCCTGGCGAAGAACGTCACCGCGCCGGGACAGGCATCGGCCATGCGCACGACGATCGGGTCGGCGGCATTGAGAACGGCGACGCCGTCGGCGGCGACGTTTTCGACGATGACACGCTTCACCACGGCGAGATCCTCGACGGTGCTGATGTAGCTCAAGCCGAGGTGATCGCCCATGCCGATGTTGGTGACGACGGCGACGTCGCAGCGGTCGAAGGCCAGCCCTTCGCGCAGGATGCCGCCACGGGCCGTCTCGAACACGGCGGCGTCGACGTCCGGATGCAGCAGGATGTTGCGGGCGCTCTTGGGGCCGCTGCAATCGCCTGTGTCGATGCGCTGATGTTCGACGTAGACGCCGTCCGAGTTGGTCATGCCGACGCGGTTGCCGGCGGCCGCCAGCAGGTGGGCGGTGAGCCGCACGGTGGTGGTTTTGCCGTTGGTGCCGGCGACGGCGACGACGGGAATGCGGGCGTCGTCGCCGCGCGCGAACATCATGCCGACGATGGCCTTGCCGACCTCGCGTCCCTTGCCGTAAGAAGGACTGAGATGCATGCGCAGGCCCGGCGCGGCGTTGACCTCGACGATGCCGCCGCCCTGTTCCTGCAGCGGCTTCAAGACGCTGTCGCAGACGACGTCGATGCCGCAGATGTCGAGTCCGATCATCTGCGCCGCGGCCACGGCGCTGGCGGCCATCTCCGGATGCACGTCGTCGGTGACGTCCGTGGCGGTACCGCCGGTGGAGAGGTTGGCGTTGTTGCGCAGGATGACGCGCGCTCCTTTCGGCGGCACCGAGTCGGCCGTGTAGTTCTGCTCGGCGAGCCGGGCGACGGCGATGTCGTCGAAGCGGATCTTGGTCAGCGAGGTAGCGTGCCCGTCGCTACGGCGTGGATCGCTATTGACCTGGTCGACGAGCTGGCGCACGGTGCGCGTGCCGTCGCCGATCACCAGCGGCGGATCGCGGCGGGCGGCGGCGACGAGACGGTCGCCGATCACCAGCAGGCGGTAGTCGTGGCCGGTCATGTAGCGCTCGACCATGATCGCCGAGCTGACCTCGGCGGCGGCGGCGTAGCCTGCCAGCACTTGCTCGCGCGTCGCCAAATTGACGGCGACGCCCTTGCCCTGTCGTCCGTCGCGCGGCTTGACGACGACCGGACCGCCGATTTCGCACGCCGCTTTCCAGGCATCCTCGGCATCCGCGACCGGCCGCCCGTTCGGCACCGGCACGCCTGCGGCGTTGAGCAGCTTCTTGGTGAGTTCCTTGTCCTGGGCGATGGCTTCGGCGATGGCGCTGCTGCGATCCGTTTCCGCCGCCTGGATGCGGCGCTGTCTGCTGCCCCAGCCGAACTGCACCAGGCTGCCCGAAGTCAGGCGCCGGACCGGAATGCCGCGCGTGACCGCGGCCTGGACGATGGAGCCCGTGCTGGGTCCCAGGCGCACGTCCTCGTCGAGTTCGCGCAGGCGCGCCAGCGCGCGGTCGAGATCGAAGGGCGCGTTGGTGGCCGCTGCCTGGCACAGCGCCTCGGCCAGCTCGAAGGCGAGGCGGCCGACGGCTTCTTCGCTGTATTCGACGACGACCTGGTAGACGCCGGGCTCCAGCGTCGCCGTCGTGCGGCTGAAGGTGATTGGGCATCCCGCCTGCGCCTGCAGGCCGAGCGCCGCGAATTCCAGCGCGTGGGCGATGGAAATCGCCTCGGCGTGGCTGGTCGGCTGCAGGAAGCCGATCTCCGGGAAGCGCGCACGCAACCGCGGCTCGAAATCGGGGAGGTTGTCGATGGTGCGTTCGGCCTCCGCGCAGGTGACGATGGCCTCGATGGACGTATGCCGGCTCCAAAGGTTTGGGCCGCGCAGCGCCCGGATGCGTGAAACTTCCATGAAGAGCGATTTCCCCTTAGTGCCAGGCCGTCGTTGCGGCCTTGGATGATTCCTGCCGCGGCGGCGGCGGTTCGGCCACATCCGGCTGGAAGGTCTCGATGCCGGTGCGGATCAGGTCCTCGCCGATGTGCAGCGCCCACGCCGCGCCGACGGCGGCGAGG
>DAIEEM010000307.1 GCA_027325905.1 Rhodocyclaceae bacterium | reverse complement strand
GCCGGACCCCAAAACCACTGCTTGTAGCGCCAAGGGAAGCGGGAAGTCGCCGCCGCGTAGGTAAAGGAGGAGGAGACCGCGCCAGCGGCCGACGGGGGACACGAAGCGGCGGCGACTTCCCGCTTCCCTTGGCGCGCAGCGCGCGCTGCACCAGACGATAGCCGGACAGGCTGCCAGCGGAGACCCCCTCGACGCTTGCGTCCTGCTCCGGTCGCTGCACCGATGCGGCGGCGCCGTCGCTACATCTGCTGGTAGATAGGCCCCTCGCCGCCCTGCGGCGTGACCCAGCGGATGTTCTGCGTCGGGTCCTTGATGTCGCAGGTCTTGCAATGCACGCAGTTCTGCGCGTTGATCTGCAGGCGCGGGTTTTCGTCCTTCTCGTCGCGCACGATCTCATAGACGCCGGCCGGGCAGTAACGCTGCTCGGGCGCGTCGTAGAGCGCCAGGTTGGTGGCGATGGGAACGTCGGCGTCCTTCAGCAGCAGGTGGCAGGGCTGGTTCTCCTCGTGGTTGGTGTTCGACAGGAACACCGAGGAGAGGCGGTCGAAGGTCAGCACGCCGTCGGGCTTCGGATAGGCGATGGGCGCGCATTCGTCGGCGCGCTTGAGCTTGGTGTGGTCGGGCGTCAGGCCCAGCGTCCAGGGCGCGCGGCCGCGGAACAACTGCTGGTCGATGCCGAACATCAATGAGCCGAGATAAAGTCCCTTGGCCATCCACGGCTTGAAGTTGCGCGCCTGGTAGAGCTCGTCGTAGAGCCAGGAGTTGCGGAAGGTTTCCGGGTAGCCGGTGAGCTCGTCCTGCGCGCGGCCGGCGGCCAGCGCCGCGGCGGCGGCGTCGGCCGCCAGCATGCCGGTCTTGATCGCGGCGTGGCTGCCCTTGATGCGCGAGGCCACCAGGAAGCCGGCATCGTCGCCGATCAGCGCGCCGCCGGGGAAGACCAGCTTTGGCAACGCCTGTAGGCCGCCCGCGGTCAGTGCGCGCGCGCCGTAGGCGAGGCGCTTGCCGCCGGCGAGCATAGCGCTGAATTTCGGGTGCGTCTTCAGGCGCTGCATTTCCTCGAACGGCGAGAGGTAGGGATTGCTATAGCCGGCGCCGACGACCATGCCGATGGACACCAGGTTGTCGCCATAGTGGTAGCAGAAGGAGCCGCCGTAGGTGGCGGCGTCGAGCGGCCAGCCGGCGGTGTGCATGACCAGGCCCTTGCGGTGCTGCTCGGGCTGCACTTCCCACAGTTCCTTTATGCCGATGCCGTAGACCTGCGGGTCGGCGCCCTTGCGCAAGTCGAAGCGTTCCTCGAGTTCCTTGCCGAGATGGCCGCGGCAGCCTTCGGCGAACAGCGTGTACTTGGCGCGCAGTTCCATGCCGGGCTGGAAGGCGGTCGTGGGCTGGCCGTCACGGCCCATGCCCATGTCGCCGGTGACGATGCCGCCGACGGCGCCGTGCGTGTCGTAGAGCACCTGGGCGCCGGCAAAGCCCGGATAGATGTCGACGCCGAGCGCTTCGGCCTGGGCGCCGAGCCAGCGGCAGACCGATCCGAGGCTGACGATGTAGTTGCCGTGATTGAGGAAGCAGCCGGGCAGCATGAACTGCGGGAAGCCGATGCCGCCGCGCTCGCTCAACATGACGAAGCGGTCTTCGCCCACTGGCGTATCCAGCGGCGCGTCCTTCGCCTGCCAGTCCGGCATCAGTTCGTTCAGCGCGCGCGGATCCATCACTGCGCCGGAGAGAATGTGGGCGCCGATTTCGGCGCCCTTGTCGATCAGGCAGACCGACAGCCCGGCGTCGAGCTGCTTGAGGCGGATCGCCGCCGACAGGCCTGCCGGGCCGCCGCCGACGACGACGACGTCGAACTCCATCGCTTCGCGTTCCATGTCACTCCCCTGGATATCCGATTCGGTGCCGGCACATTATAATTCGGCCGACTTCATCCAAACGGTACCGTATGGAAAATTCCCGCAAGCTGGTGCTGACCTCCGTCATGCCGATCCGTTGGGGCGACATGGACGCCCTCGGCCACGTCAATAACACGGTCTATTTCCGCTACATGGAGCAGATTCGCGTTGAGTGGCTCGACCGCCTCGGCTTCGATCTCGGCGCAACGCGCGAGGACGGCGTGGTGGTGGTCAACGCCAGTTGTACCTTCCTCCTGCCGCTGACTTATCCGGGCGACGTCGAAGTGCGCATGTTCTTCGACAAACCGGGCCGCAGCAGCCTGCAGACCCATTACGAACTGCGCCGGAGCGGCGAAGACACCCTCTACGCCGAGGGTGCGGCCAAGATGGTTTGGGTCAATTGGGCCACCGGCAAGTCCTCGCCGTGGCCGGAATGGATATTGAAGTCGATGGTCGACTGACAAGGACAAGGCCCATGAGCTACGCCGTTTCCGCCACTCCGATCTGGCAGCCGTCGGCCGAGCGCGTCGCCGCCGCCCGGCTGACGGCCTTCATGCAGCAAGTCGCCGCGCGCTGGAACCGCCGCTGCGACGACTATGCCGCGCTGCACCGCTGGTCGGTCGAGCATCCCGAGGAGTTCTGGGTCGCGGTGTGGGAATTCGGCGAAGTGCGCGGCGAGATGGGTGGCCGCGTCGTCGTCGATGGCGACAAGATGCCCGGCGCGCAATGGTTCCCCGCGGCGCGGCTCAACTTCGCGCAGAACTTGCTGCGCCGCCGTGACGACGGCGACGCGCTGATTTTCTGGGGCGAGGACAAGCTCAAGCGCCGCATCGCTTACGGCGACCTCTACGGCCGCGTCGCGCGCCTGGCCGCGGCGATGCGCGCCGACGGCGTCGAGGCCGGCGACCGCATCGCCGCCTACATGCCGAACATGCCGGAGACGCTGATCACCATGCTGGCGGCGGCCTCGATCGGCGCGACTTTCACTTCGGCCTCGCCCGACTTCGGCGTGCAGGGCGTGATCGACCGCTTCGGCCAGGTCGAGCCATCCCTGCTGTTCGTCGCCGACGGCTACTACTACAACGGCAAGACCATCGACTGCCTGGCGAAGGTCGCCGAGATCGCGGCGAAACTGCCGTCGCTGCAGCGCGTCGTCGTCGCGCCCTACGTCGGCGCCGAGGACAGCGACATTTCCGGCATACGCCGGGGCATCATGCTCGGCGCCTATGTCGCGCCGCATGCCGGCATGACGGAGATCGCGTTCGCGCCGCTGCCCTTCGACCATCCGCTCTACATCATGTATTCCTCGGGCACCACCGGCGTGCCCAAGTGCATCGTGCACGGCGCCGGCGGCGCGTTGCTGCAGCACCTCAAGGAACACCGGTTGCAATGCGACGTCAAGCCCGGCGACCGGCTTTTCTACTTCACCACCTGCGGCTGGATGATGT
>DAIEEM010000269.1 GCA_027325905.1 Rhodocyclaceae bacterium | reverse complement strand
GGAAGCCTCGATCTCGTCGGCGTCTTCCTCGTCGAGGTCGCGCATGGCGACGATCTCGGGCTGGCGGTAGAGCGCGTTGGAATCGAAGTTGAACTTGGCGTCGAGCGCCTTGATGTTGCCGTTGCCTTCCAGGATCAGCGGATTGATTTCCGCCAGACTGGCATCGGTTTCCATGTAGCAGGTGTAGAGCTTCTTGAAGGTGTCGATGGCCTGGGCCTGCGAGGCTGCGGGCACGCCGATGCCGTTGGCCAGTTCCTTCGACTGCGCGTCGGTCAGGCCATTGATCGGATCGACGAACACCTTGATGATCTTCTCGGGCGTCTTGTGGGCGACCTCCTCGATGTCCATGCCGCCTTCGCTTGATGCCATCAGGGCGACCTTCTGCGTGGCGCGATCGGTCAGCGCGGCGCAGTAGTATTCCTTCTTGATGTCGGCGCCGTCCTCGACCAGCAGGCGGCGGACCTTCTGGCCTTCGGGTCCGGTCTGGTGCGTCTTCAACTGCATGCCGAGAATGGCGGTGGCGTTGGCGCGCACTTCGTCGAGCGACTTGGCGAGCTTGACGCCGCCGCCCTTGCCGCGGCCGCCGGCGTGGATCTGCGCCTTGACGACCCAGATCTTGCCGCCCAGCGTTTCGGCGGCCTTGACCGCTTCATCGACGGAAAAACAGGGAATGCCGCGCGGGGTCGCCACGCCGAATTTCCTCAGGATTTCCTTGCCCTGATATTCGTGGATTTTCATGCCTCTTCCTTGGTGTGTCTGCGATTGGAAACGATGTCGCCGGATTGTGCGCCGGTCTTGAGTGCCAGCCTTGGGGAATCGACGCCCGCGGATGGCGCGCGGACGGTCTCGGTCGCCCGGACAACGCCTTGCGGCCGGGCTTCCGAGGGTCGCGATAATATCACGCTATGGGGGACTATCCGCAGACTGATGCGTGCCGGCGCTGCCCGCCGCCATCCGGGAACCGGCGCTAGGCGTTTCGATACGACTGCACGACGAAAAAGCGACCGGCGACGAAGCCGCTGTCGGTGAGGCTGCCGCTCGCCGCCGGGTTCGCCCCCGTGGCGCGGTAGTCGGAAAATCCCGCCGACTGGTTGACGAACACTTCGCCGGTGAGGTTGATCGCCAGCGTCACGCCCGTGCGCAGCGAAGCGTCCTCGGCGAGCTGGACGATATTGTCGTTGTCGGAATAGATCGAAAACGTCAGCGCTCCCTTCTCGCGCATGGCGCGCTCGGCGAGCGCCAGGCTCTCGGCCGTCGTCGCCGTCTCGACGATGAAGGCGACGGGACCGAAGTTCTCCTCCATCCAGACGCTGCCATCGTTCGCCGGCGCCTTGAGCAGCAGCGGCGTACGCACGGCGGCCTCCGGCCACTGCGGATGCTCGATGGTGTCCGCGGCGCGCACGACATCGCCGAACCACCGCGCCAGCGCCTCGATGCGCGCCAGCGTCGCCGGCGACTGGATGGCGCCCAGCACCTCGACGGCGCGGGCCGGGTCTTCGAGCAGGCTGCCGACGGCGCGGGCGAGGTCGCGGCAGAAAGTATCGACGGGCACCGTCGCCGTCGGTATGCGCACGCCATGGCCGGCGACGAAGATCGTCTGCGGCGCGCTGCGCATCTGGCCGGAATTGAGCGAAAGCGTGAAAGCGATGTTGTCGAGCATGCCGGCATAGTCGGCGGCGGCATCGACGACGATGCAGTTGACGCCGGCCTTCTCGGTGAACACCATGGCCTGGCGGGCATTGTCCTCCAGCCAGTTGCCGAACTCGGCGTCGCCGGCGTAATCGATGATGCGGATGTCGGGCTTCAGCGCCACGTCCTTCGCCACCGGCGCCGCCGCGGTATCGACCAGCAGGCTTACCAAGTCGGCATCGAAGCCGGCCTCCTTGAGCGTCTGCCGGGCCAGCGCGACGGTGATGGCGAGCGGCAGGACGGCGTCGGGATGCGGCTTGACGATCACCGCGTTGCCGGTGGCGAGGCTGGCGAAAATGCCGGAATAGCTGCTCCATGTCGGTGCCGTCGCGCAGGAGAATACCAGCGCCACGCCGCGCGGCACCACGGCATAGCGCTTGTCGAGCTTGAGCGGCGGCCGGCTGCCGCGCGCCTTTTCCCATATGGCGCGGTAGGGCACATGCTTCATTTCGCGCCAGGCGCAGGCGACGGCTTCGAGGCCGCGCTCCTGGGCGCGCGGGCCGGCGTCCTGGAAGGCCATGGCGAACGATTGCCCCGTCGTGTGCATCGTCGCAAACGCCAACTCGATGCTTTGCGCGTTGAGACGGGCGAGGATTTCGGCGCAGACGCCGGCGCGCGCGTCGGGACCGGCCTTGGTCCAGGCCGGCATCGCCGTCTTGGCGGCGGCGATCAGCGCATCGGCGCTGCACTTGGGGTAGCTGACGTTCAGCGCCGGCCCGTAGGGCGACTGCTCGCCGCCGCCGCGGCCGACCACGCCGGGCTGGTCGAGATAGAACTGGGCGTCGGGATAGGCTTCGAAAAACGCCTGGCGCCCAGCCTCGACGGCGTCTGCGCCGTAGACATCGATGCTGTCGGCATACGGACTCCAGCAACCGTGGCTCTCGATGGCATGCACCGCGGAACCCAACAGATCCTGGTGCTTGACGAACATGGGATGTGCCATCGAATCCTCCGGTACCATCGCGGTCTTTGAATTCATTGTACTTCGAGACTGCCGCACGGCAAGGAGCCCCCATGACACCCGACGAAATCGCCCGACGCTGCGCCGACATCATGTGGCCCGACGACCACGCCGCCCGCGGCC
>DAIEEM010000268.1 GCA_027325905.1 Rhodocyclaceae bacterium | reverse complement strand
CGAGCAGGACACCGAGAATGGCGTTCGGCAGCGGGCAATGCTAGCAAAAAAACCGCACGGATTGGAAATGTCGCTGTCAGACCCTGTCGGGAAGGGGCGATGCCGCGTTGCGCGGTCTGGCGCCGGTACGGTAACGATGCTTCGTTGCCGCATATACTTGAATCTGGGACTTTGGAAGGTGGAGCCATGACCTACGTCGTCACCGAGAACTGCATCAAGTGCAAATACACCGACTGCGTCGACGTCTGCCCGGTCGATTGCTTCCACGAAGGGCCGAATTTCCTCGTCATCGATCCCGACGAATGCATCGACTGCACGCTCTGCGTGCCGGAATGCCCCGCCGAGGCGATCTTCGCCGAAGACGACGTGCCGGCGGCGCAGCAATCGTTCATCGCCCTCAATGCCGAATTGGCCAAGACCTGGCCGTCCATCGTCGAACGCAAGGAAGCGCTGCCGGACGCCGAGGCCTGGGACAAGAAGCCGGACAAGGCGAAACTGCTCGAACGCTGAGGGTGGGAATACCCCGGCTTTCCCTACGGCCATGCTTCGTTTAACATACGCTATGGTATGGTGGCGGCGCTGGAGCGAGTGCAGGGCACAATAGTCGAAACGGGGAGGGGCGGGAAGTGGAAAAAGTTTGGCTTGACAGCTATCCGGAAGGCATACCGGCCGAGATCGACGTCGACGAGTTCGCCTCGATCGGCGCCTTGTTCGAGCGCAGCGTCGCCGCCTTCGGCGCCAAGGCTGCCTATGTGAACATGGGCAAGGCCATCAGCTACGACGAACTCGACCGCCTGGCGCGCGATTTCGCCGCCTACTGCCAGGGCGTGCTGGGCCTGCCGCGCGGCGCGCGCATCGCGCTGATGATGCCCAATGTGCTGCAATACCCGATCGCCATGTTCGGCGCACTGCGCGCCGGCTATGTCGTCGTCAACTGCAACCCGCTTTACACACCGCGCGAACTCGAACACCAGCTCAAGGACTCGGGTGCCGAAGCCATCGTCATCGTCGAGAACTTCGCCCACGTGCTCCAGCAGGTCATAGCCAGGACGGCGGTCAAGCACGTGATCACGACGGGGCTGGGCGATATGCTCGGCTTTCCGAAGCGGGCGCTGGTGAATCTGGTCGTCAAGCATGTGAAGAGGATGGTGCCGGCCTGGGACATCCCCCATGCCGTGCCGTTCCTCGCCGCCCTGGCGCGGGGGGCGGGGGCGGCATACCGCCCCGTCGCCATCGGCCACGAGGATGTCGCCTTCCTGCAATACACGGGCGGCACTACCGGCGTCTCCAAGGGCGCCATGTTGACGCACGGCAACATCGTCGCCAACCTGCAGCAAGCCCATGCCTGGATTAGTCCGGCCGTCGTCAGCGGCAAGGAGACGGTCGTCACGGCGCTGCCCCTCTATCACATCTTCGCGCTGACGGCGAACTGCCTGACCTTCCTCAAGCTCGGCGCCACCAACCTGCTCATCACGAATCCGCGCGACATTCCCGGTTTCGTCAAGGAACTCGGCAAGTACCGCTTCTCGGTGTTCACCGGGGTCAACACGCTCTTCAACGCGCTGCTCAACAACCCCGATTTCGCCAAGCTCGATTTCTCGACGCTGAAAGTGACCCTCGGCGGCGGCATGGCCGTGCAGAAGAGCGTCGCCGACAAGTGGAAGCAGGTCACCGGCATCCCGCTGATCGAGGCCTACGGGCTGACCGAGACTTCGCCGGCGGCGACCATCAACCCGCTCGACCTGGCGGAGTACAACGGTTCCATCGGCCTGCCGATCTCCTCGACCGAAGTCGCCATTCGCGACGGCGAAGGACGCGACGTGCCGCTCGGCCAATCCGGCGAACTGTGCGTGCGCGGCCCGCAGGTGATGAAGGGCTACTGGAACCGTCCCGAAGACACCGCCCAGGTCATCATGCGCGACGGTTTCCTGCGCACCGGCGACGTCGCCGTGATGGACGAGAAGGGCTTCGTGCGCATCGTCGACCGGCAGAAGGACATGATCCTGGTGTCGGGCTTCAACGTCTACCCGAACGAGGTCGAGGCCGTCGTCGCCATGCATCCGGGCGTGCTCGAGGTCGCGGCGGTCGGCGTCTCCGACGCGAAGTCCGGCGAAGCGGTGAAGATCTTCGTCGTGCGCAAGGATCCGGCGCTGACCGCCGAGACGCTCATCGCCCACTGCCGCAAAAATCTCACCGGCTACAAGGTGCCGCATCGCGTCGAATTCCGCGACGATTTGCCGAAGACCAACGTCGGCAAAATCCTGCGCCGCGCCTTGCGCGACGAGGAACTGGCGCGCTGATCCGGCTGCGGGCGGGCGTTGCCCCCATGCTAAACTCGGCATGAATATTTCTGCCAACGACCCGCCATGTCCGGTAATACCCTCGGCCAACTGTTCTGCGTTTCCTCCTTCGGCGAGTCTCACGGACCGGCCATCGGCTGCGTCGTCGACGGCTGCCCGCCGG
>DAIEEM010000248.1 GCA_027325905.1 Rhodocyclaceae bacterium | reverse complement strand
GCACGCCCATGAACGCCATCATCGGCCTTACCCATCTGCTGCGCCGCGCCGAGCCGACCCCGGCGCAGGCCGAACGGCTCGCCAAGATAGACACCGCCGCCAATCACCTGCTGTCGGTCATCAACGACATCCTCGACCTCTCGAAGATCGATGCCGGTCGTGTCGAACTGGAACAAACCGATTTTCACCTGTCGAGCATTCTGGACAACGTGCGCTCGCTGGTCGCCGATCAGGCCAATGCCAAGGGACTGGCGCTCACGGTGGATCCCGGCGCCGTCCCGGTCTGGCTGCGCGGCGACCCGACGCGGCTGCGCCAGGCGCTGTTGAACTACGCCAGCAACGCCATCAAGTTCACCGAGCGCGGTTCCATCGCCCTGCGCGCGAGCCTGGTCGAGGAAAACGGCGACGACATCTGCGTGCGCTTCGCGGTTGAGGACGCCGGCATAGGCGTGGCGGCGGACATGATTCCCCGTCTGTTCCGTGCCTTCGAGCAGGCCGACGTGTCGACGACGCGCCGTTACGGCGGCACCGGCCTCGGACTCGCCATCGCGCGGCGGCTGGCGCTGCTGATGGGCGGCGAGGCCGGCGTCGCCAGCGAACCCGGCCACGGCAGCACATTCTGGTTCACGGCACGACTGGGGCGCGGCCGCGGCATCATGCCTGCGGTCGATGACGCGAAAGTCATGGATACGGAAGCCGCCGTGCGCAAACGCCATGTCGGCGCGCGCGTTCTGCTTGTCGAGGACAATGCCGTCAATCGCGAAGTCGCCATGGAACTGCTGCACGGCGCGGGCTTGGCCGTCGATACGGCGGCGGACGGCCGGCAAGCGGTGCGCAAGGCGCGCACCGCCGCCTATGACATGATCCTGATGGACATGCAGATGCCGGAAATGGACGGCATCGAGGCGACCCGTCTCATCCGCGCCCTGCCGGGGTGCGCGGCAACGCCGATCGTGGCGTTGACCGCCAATGTCTTCGACGCAGACCGGCGCAAGTGCGAGGATGCCGGCATGAACGATTTCGTCGCCAAGCCGGTGGATCCGCAAGCCCTCTTCGCCACCTTGCTGCGGTGGCTGCCCGCCGCTGCGGCGCCGTCCTTGGCCGTGGCGCCGGCGGCCGCGGCGGCGACCGACGCCGGCGATGCCTGGTGCGGGAGCATGGCTGCGATTCCCGGCCTGGAGTTTCGGCGCGGCCTGGAAGTGGTCAATGGCGACAGAGTGAAATACGAGGCGGTGCTGCTCCTGTTCGTCTCCAGCCATGAGCACGACCCGATGCGTCTGGCGGAGAGCTTGCGCGCCGGCAAGCCGGCGGGGGTTCGCCATGTGGCTCATGCGCTGAAGGGTTCCGCCGGCACGATCGGGGCGATGTCGGTGGCGGAAACGGCCGCCGCCCTTCAGGCCGCCTGCGACAAGGGGGAAACGGATCGCATCGAGAGCCTCTGCGCCGCGCTGGGCGAGGAACTTTCTCCGCTGCTCGACGCTATCCGCCACGCCGTCGCGGCGGCGGACGTTTCGGCCATGGCCGGCGATGCGGCGCTTGCCGGCGGAGTGCTGGCGCAGCTCGAAAGGCTGCTGGAAACCGGCGACATGGCGGCTGTCGATCTGGTGCGGCGCGAGGAAGCGCACCTGCAAGCGGCATTGGGCGAGGTCGGCCGGACGCTGCGGCAATGCATCGAAGTTTTCGATTACGACAAGGCGCTGGACATGCTGCGGATGTCGGCGCGAGTGACGCCGGACTAATTCAGCGTGCGCGATAGCTGGATGCGGAACTCGCGCACCAGGTCGTCGTATTCGGGGTGACCACCCAGAAGGTTGAACAGGGCCAGCAGCGTCTTGCGGCCGGCCTCGTCGTTCCACTTGCGGTCGTGGCGCACGATCTCGATCAGTTGCGCGAAGGCGCCGCGGTAGTCGCGGGCCAGCGCCAGCGCGTTGCCCAGTTGCAGGCGGGTGTCGAGGTCGGCGGGAGCGGCGGCGAGCTGGCGCTGCAGCGTCGGGATGTCGGCGCCGACGGCGTTCGCGGCGAGATGCAGGCGCGCGGCCAGGGCTTCGGCGCGGGACGGGTTCCTGGCCGGCGCGGGGACGCCGGCCAGGATGCGCTGCGCCTCGTCGAGGGCGCCGGCTTCGAGCTGGATTTCGGC
>DAIEEM010000224.1 GCA_027325905.1 Rhodocyclaceae bacterium | reverse complement strand
CCTGGACAAGGCCGCCAAGGGTGACCGCAAGATCGCCGTGTTCGACCTCGGCGGCGGCACCTTCGACATCTCGATCATCGAGATCGCCGACGTCGACGGTGAAAAGCAGTTCGAAGTGCTGTCGACCAACGGCGACACCTTCCTCGGCGGCGAGGACTTCGACCAGCGCATCATGGATTACATCGTCGTCGAGTTCAAGAAGGAATCGGGCGCCGACCTGTCCAAGGACGTGCTCGCGCTGCAGCGGCTGAAGGACGCTGCCGAAAAGGCCAAGATCGAGCTCTCCAGCAGCCAGCAGACCGAGATCAACCTGCCGTACATCACCGCCGACGCCAGCGGCCCGAAGCACCTGAGCATGAAGCTCACGCGGGCCAAGCTCGAGGCGCTGGTCGACGACCTGATCGAGCGCACCATCGAACCGTGCCGGATCGCGATCAAGGACGCCGGAGTGAAAATCGGCGACATCTCCGACGTGATCCTGGTCGGCGGCATGACGCGCATGCCCAAGGTGCAGGACAAGGTCAAGGAATTCTTCGGCCGTGAGCCGCGTCGCGACGTCAACCCCGACGAAGCCGTGGCGGTCGGCGCGGCGATCCAGGGTTCGGTTCTCGCCGGCGACCGCAAGGACGTGCTGCTGCTCGACGTCAGCCCGCTGACGCTGGGCATCGAGACCCTCGGCGGCGTGATGACGCCGATGATCAAGCGCAACACCACGATCCCGACCAAGCACACCCAGGTCTACTCGACTGCCGACGACAACCAGCCGGCGGTGACGATCAAGGTGTTCCAGGGCGAGCGCGAAATGGCCTCGGGCAACAAGCTGCTCGGCGAGTTCAACCTCGAGGGCATCCCGCCGGCGCCGCGCGGCGTGCCGCAGATCGAAGTCACGTTCGACATCGACGCCAACGGCATCCTGCACGTCAGCGCCAAGGACAAGGGCACCGGCAAGGAAAACAAGATCACGATCAAGGCCAATTCGGGCCTGAGCGAAGACGAGGTGCAGCGCATGGTGCGCGACGCCGAGGCGAATGCCGCGGAAGACCACAAGAAGCGCGAGCTGGTCGATGCGCGCAACCAGGCCGAGGCGGCTGCGCACGGCGTGCGCAAGTCGCTCTCCGAGCACGGCGACAAGCTCGATGCTGCCGACAAGGAAGCGATCGACAAGGCTCTGGCCGAGGTCGACGAAGCGCTCAAGGGCGACGACAAGGCGGCGATCGAGGCACGCACCGAAGCCTTGATGACCGCAAGCCAGAAGCTCGGTGAGAAAATGTATGCCGAACAGGCGGCCACCGCCGGAGGCGCCGAAGCGGCAGCGCAGCAAGGTGCCGCGGGCGGGGACGAAACCGTGGTCGACGCCGAGTTCAAGGAAGTCAAGGACGGCAAGGCCTGATTCCCCATGGCTGCTTGACGACAATGCGGGGAGGGCCTGACGCCCTCCCCTTTTGCATGGCACCCATTCGACGACGACCAGCATGGCCAAGCGCGATTTCTACGAAGTACTCGGCGTGTCCCGCGACGCGGACGAAGACGTCCTGAAGAAGGCCTACCGCAAGCTGGCCATGAAGTACCACCCCGACCGGACCCAGGGCGACAAGGACGGCGAGGAGAAGTTCAAGGAAGCCAAGCTGGCCTACGAGACGCTGAGCGATCCGCAAAAGCGCGCCGCGTACGACCGCTACGGCCACGCGGGGGTCGATCCGTCGGCTGCGGCCGGGGCCGGAGGCTTCGGCGGCGGCGCCGGATTCGCCGACTTCGGCAGCATCTTCGAGGAGATCTTCGGCGGCGGCGGTGGCGGCGGCGGGCGACGCGGCGGCGGCCAGCAGGTCTACCGTGGCGCCGACCTCAGCTACGCGCTGACCCTGACGCTCGAAGAGGCCGCGCTGGGAACGACCAAATCGCTGCGCATCCCGTCGTGGGACACCTGCGACAGCTGCCACGGCAGCGGCGCCAAACCCGGCACCAAGGCCAAGACCTGCCCCAGTTGCCAGGGCAGCGGAGCGACCACCCAGCGCATGGGTCCGTTCGCGATGCAGCAGACCTGCGGCACCTGCGGCGGCAGCGGCCGCATCATCCCCGAACCGTGCCCGGTCTGCCGCGGCCAGGGGCGCGTGCAGCGGCAGAAGACGCTCGAAGTGCAGATCCCGGCCGGAATCGACGCCGGCATGCGCATCCGCTCCAGCGGCAACGGCGAACCCGGCGTCAACGGCGGCCCCAGCGGCGACCTCTACGTCGAGATCCAGATCAAGCAGCATGCGCTGTTCGAGCGCCACGGCGACGATCTGCACTGCCGCGTTCCGGTCGGCATGACCGCGGCCGCGCTGGGCGCGCGCATCGAAGTGCCCACGCTCGGGGGCGCCGCCGAAATCGACCTTCCCGAAGGTACGCAGTCGG
>DAIEEM010000203.1 GCA_027325905.1 Rhodocyclaceae bacterium | reverse complement strand
CGAATAGCCGGTGCCGAAGTCGTCGATTTCCACCCGCAGGCCGATTGCCTTGAGTTCGCGCAAGGTCGACACGGCTTCGCGGGCATGCTCCATCAACACGCTCTCGGTGATCTCCAGCGTCAGGCGGCGGGCGTCGAGCCCCGTTTCCCGCAGCACTGCGGCCACCATGTCGGCAAAGCCGCTTTCCTCCAGTTGCACGCCGGAAAGATTGACGGCGATGTTGAGTTCGGGAACGCCGGCCGCCAGCCAGTCGCGCGTCTGCGCGCAAGCCGTGCGCAGCACCCAGGCGCCGATGGGCACGATGAGGCCGGTCTCTTCCGCCAAAGGAATGAATTCCAGCGGCGAGATCATGCCGCGCTCGGGATGGTTCCAGCGCACCAGCGCCTCCATGCCGGTGATGCGGCCGCTCGCGGTGTCAGCCTTGGGCTGGTAATAGACCAGCAGCTCGTTGCGCTCCAGCGCGCGCCGCAGCGAACTGTCCATGCGCAGATGGTCGGACACCAGGGCCTCCATGCCGGCCTCGTAGAACTCGACGCCGCCGGCGCCGCGCTTGGCGCGGTACATCGCGGTATCGGCATGGCGCAGCAAGGTGCTGACGTCGGCACCGTCGCCGGGATAGAGGGAAATGCCGATACTGGCGGAAACGAAGATTTCCTGGCCGTCGATCTCGAACGCCGCAGCCAGGGTGCGGCAGATCTTCTCGGCGACGTTGGCGGCGAAGGCCGGCTCGTTGAGATCGGCGAGCAGCACGGTGAATTCGTCGCCGCCGAGCCGCGCCACGCAATCGCTCGCACGCACGCAATACCTAATGCGGCTCGCCACCGCCTTCAGCAGGCGGTCGCCGATTTCGTGGCCAAGCGTGTCGTTGACGAACTTGAAGCGGTCGAGGTCGAGGAACAGCACCGCCAGCGACTGGTCCTGGCTCTCGGCCTGTTCGATGGCGCGGTTGAGGTTGTCGGCGAACAGCACGCGGTTGGGCAGGCCGGTCAGCGTGTCGTTGAAGGCAAGGCGGCGCACATGCTTCTCGGCGCGGTTCGCCTCGACCACGCGCTTGACGCGCTGGTTCACCACCGCCAAGTTGATCGGCTTGGAAATGTAGTCGCTGGCGCCGGCGGCGAAGGCGCGCTCGATGGAAGGGTTGTCGTCCAGCGCCGTGATCATCAATACCGGAATGTCCTTGCCGCGCGGCGTTTCCTGCAGCTTGGCGCAGGCCGCGAAGCCGTCCATCTCCGGCATCAGCGCATCCATCAGGACGACGTCGGGAGCGATGCGTTCGATCATGGCCAGCGCGCGGGCGCCGTCGGCCGCCTCCTCGACGGCGAAGCCGCTGCGCTGCAACGCATAGCGCAGCGCCGAGCGCGTGCTGCGGTCGTCGTCGACCACCAGCACCAGGGCACCCTTGCTGACGTCCTCCGGCAATTGCGCCGGTTCGTTCTTCAGTTCGTCGAGCAAGACCTGCTGCACCAGCGCATACTCGGCGCGGGCGCGGGCGAGGAGTTCGCCGGCATCCGAGACCAGCGCCGCTTCGGCATGCTCCTCGATCTCCCTGGCGACGCCCGCGAGCAGCGCCGCGCCGAGGTTGCCGGCCGCGCCCTTGACGGCGTGGGCGGCGCGGCGCAGGGCTTCGGCATCGCCGGCGGCGACCGCCTGTTCCATTTCTTCGAGATAAGCGGGCATGTCTTCGAGGAACGGCTGGATGGCGAGCCCGATGGCGCTGCCCAACGCTTCCCGCAGCTTCGCCAGCAAGGCCGCGTCGATGGGTTCGGCAGCGCCGGCGCCGCTCTCGGCGGCCCGCGCGCGCGGCGCCGCGGGTACCGGCACTTGCGCGACGAAGCCGTCGATCCAGCGCTTGAGCTTGTCGCCGATGTGTTCGAGCGTCAGCGGCTTGGCCAGGTGGTCGTCCATGCCGGCGGCCAGGCATTTCTCGACGTCGGAGGCATGCACGTTGGCGGTCATGGCGACGATGGGCGTACGCCTGTCTTCGGCTTCCTCCAGGGCGCGGATGGCTGCCGTCACCTGGTAGCCGTCCATGTCGGGCATGTTGCAGTCCATGAAGATCAGATCCCAGGGCTGGCGCTTGAAAGCCAGCAGCCCTTCCTGCCCGCTGCCGGCGACGTCGGCGGCGCAGCCCAGCACGCCCAACATGCCCTGGGCGATGACCTGGTTGGTGTGGTTGTCCTCGACGACGAGGATGCGCCAGTCGCGGCGGCCGGGCGCCGGCAAGGCGGCGGGCGCGGCCGGCGCCTCGACGCCGGCGCCGACGGCGCCGCCGATCGCTTCTAGCAGCCGATCCAGGCACAGCGGCTTCGCCAAGTAGGCATCGGCCTGGACTGCCGCCGGCACGTGATCGGCACCGTAGCGGTTCATCAGGATCAGGCGCGGGCCGTCGCGGAACTCGCGGTGGATCAGCAGCGGCAGGCTGTCGCCGCCGTCCGTGGCGAACACAGTGTCGACGATGACCAGTTGGTAGGGCGCGCCGCCCGCCGCCGCGCTGCGTAATTCGGCCAGCGCGGCGTCGGCGTCTGCCGCCGTATGGCAGTCGAAGCCCCAGGACGCCAGCGCCTGCTGGAGGAAGCGGCGCGCGATGTCGCTTTCGTCGGCCACCAGCGCGCGCATGCCGGGCCAGCACGGGCGTTGCGGCGCCGGCAGCGCTGCCGCGACGGACGCGGCGAGCGGCACCGAAAACCAGAAGCGGCTGCCGCGGCCCGGCGCGCTGTCGACGCCGATGTGCCCGCCCATCAGGCCGACCAACTGCTTGCAGATGGCGAGACCCAGGCCGGTGCCGCCGAAACGGCGCGTCGTCGAGGTATCGGCCTGGGTGAAGGAATCGAAAATCGCCGCCTGTGCGGCGGCGTCGACGCCGATGCCGGTGTCGATGACGTCGAAGTGCAAGACCAGTTCGTCGGGCGCCGCGCCCGGCGGCGGCGCATCCACCGCCACCTGCACTTCGACGCCGCCGCTGTCGGTGAACTTCAAGGCATTGCCGACGAGGTTGATCAGCACCTGGCGCAGGCGCCGCGGATCGCCCAGCAGCCGCGGCGGCACGTCCGGCGCCATCAGGTAGCCGAAGTCGAGGCCCTTCTGCAGCGACTGCGGCGACAGCAGCTCGAGCACGTCCTCGACCATGTGCGCGATGCCGAACTCGGTGCGCTCCAGCACCACCTTGTCGGCTTCGAGCTTGGAAAAATCGAGGATGTTGTTGATGAGGTCAAGCAGGTACTGCGAGGAATCCCAGGCGATCTCGACGAACTGGCGCTGCCGCGCCGGCAGGTCCGCCGCCATCAGGATGTCGAGCGTGCCGACGACGCCGTTCAGCGGCG